>CAYWZD010000189.1:0-7566 GCA_964462755.1 uncultured Victivallales bacterium
TCCTGTAGGAATCAAGAACCGTTTTAACCTTTTCTTCATCCATGCCGGCGTAGATCTCGCCGTTGATGCTGAGAACGGGGGCAAGGCCGCAGGCGCCGATGCAGGCGACGACCTCGATGCTGAAGAGACCGTCTTCGGAGGTTTCGCCGGCCTTGATGTTGAGCTCTTTTTCCAGAGCGGCGAGAACCGCTGCGGACCCCTTCACGTGACAGGCAGTTCCGCGGCAGATCATAATGTGGAACTTGCCCGTCGGCTGAAAACGGAACTGGTTGTAGAACGTTGCCACGCCATAGATTTTGCTGGCGGGAAGACGCAAATGTTTTCCGATTTCCAGAACGGATTCCCTTGAAAGGAATCCGAATTCGTTCTGGACATCCTGAAGAATCGGAATCAGGCTGTCCCGCGAGGCATTCTGATATCCGTTCAGAATGTCGCTCATTGTTTTTCTCTCACTCATTTCTTTGTTTCCTCATTTTTTATGAATTGAGTAACCCTATGAATTGAAAAATCAACACGTCCCCTCAAGAACGTTTTTTCTTTAATCTTTATAGTTTATTGGAATAAAATCTCACCCCAGTCCGGCAAAATAGGCCAGTTTTTCAAGGGCGCTGGCGATGTCGATGCGGTCAACGAAAACGCCGTCCGGGACTTTCAGCGGAACGGGAGCGAAATTGAGAATTCCGCGGATGTTCGCCTCGGTCATGCGGTCCGCCACATACTGGGCGCTTCCGGCGGGCACGGTGATGATGCCCAGATTGATCCCCATCTCCTTGACTTTTTCATCGAACTGGGACATATGGAAGCAGCGGCATCCGGCGATGACACGGTCCACCTTGCTTTCGTCGGTGTCGAACGCGGCGGCGATGGTCAGTCCCGGATGGCTGTAAGTAAAGTAGGAGAGGATCGCGCGCCCGAGGTTTCCGATTCCGACGAGGGCGATGATGCGTTCCTTGGAACCGTCGAGAATATCCGAGATGTTGCGGATCAGTTCCGCCACGTCGTAGCCTTTGCGGGGACTTCCGGTATGTCCGATCTCCATGAGGTCGCGCCGGACCTGGGTCGAGGTGTTGTGCGCAAGCGCCGCCAGCTGGTGGGAAAAGAGAGTGTGGGTTCCCTTGGACTTGAGGTCGGTCAGGAGGCGTTTGTACAGCACCATCCGCTCAATGGTTCTTGCCGGTATCGGTGTCTTTTTTTTGTTCATCGTCCACTGTCCTGTTTTTTAATAGTGAAATTGTGAAAACGAACCATCAACAATCTGTGATATAATTCACAGCAAAAACGAGAATACACCCCTCTGAAAAACCATTTCCGATAGAAAAAGACGAAAAATTGTTGCTTCTTTCACACTCAATATAACCGCTGATTTGCGGTTGTCAAGTCCTTTCACAACACTTTTCGGCAAAATGTGAAACTTTTATCAGTCCAGTCATATCCTCAGGAAATGACCGACACCCAGGCGCACAGCACCACAGCCCGCCCGGACACTGAAAATCGTCTCTTATATATCTATATTATAAAAATCAGTCTCCACGCTTGCACTTTCGTCAAACGGGTGTAAATTATAGGCTCTTGACACACAAAAACACTACTTTTTGGAAGGGCAACCGCATCATGGCAGGAAAGAGTTACAAGATCGCCGCGCTCCCCGGAGACGGAACAGGTCCGGAAGTCGTCGCACAGGGTATCAAAGTGATCGAAGCCGCCGCGAAAAAATTCGGCTTCAAGATCAAATTCGATTCCTACGACTGGGGCGGAACCCGTTACGTGAACGAAGGCACCATCATGCCCGACGACGCCGAAAAAATCCTCCGGAAATACAATGCGATTTATCTGGGCGCGATCGGACGTCCCGACGTGGCTCCCGGCATCCTCGAAAAAGGCATCCTCCTCAAACTGCGTTTCGACCTTGACCAGTATATCAACCTCCGTCCCGTGAAACTCTTCCCCGGCGTGGAATGCCCGCTGGTCGGCAAGAAGCCCGAGGACATCGATTACGTCGTGGTCCGCGAGAACTCCGGAGACGTCTACACCGGAATGGGCGGCGTCGCCATGAAGGACACCCCGCATGAAGTCGCCACCCAGGTGATGGCCTACTCCCGCGCCCAGGTCGACCGCTGCCTCAAGTTCGCGTTCGAACTCGCCCGGAAACGTCACACCAAAAAGAATCCGTGGCGCGGACTCACCCCCGAGGACATCGCCGCCGGGAAGACCGCCCAGCTCACGCTCTGCGGCAAGACCAACGTCCTGACCTATGTCTTCAACCTCTGGGAACGCGCCTTCAATGAGATGGCGGAAAAGTATCCCGATGTCAAGATCAACTACTGCCATGTGGACGCCATCTGCATGTGGATGGTCAAGAATCCCGAATGGTTCGACGTGATCGTCACGAGCAACATGTTCGGCGACATCATCACCGACCTCGCGGCCATGACCCAGGGCGGCATGGGCATCGCGGCCGGCGGCAACATCAATCCCGAAGGACTCAGCATGTTCGAGCCGATCGGCGGCTCCGCTCCCAAATACACCGGCAAAAACGTGATCAATCCGCTCGCGGCTGTCCTCTCCGGCGCCATGATGCTGGATTATCTCGGCGAAAAGAAGGCGGCCGAAGCCATCGAGAAATCCGTGGCGTTCGTCACCTCCAAGAAGCTCAAGAGCCTCTCCGCGGGCAAAATGGGCTACACCACCGAGGAAGTCGGCGACCTCGTGGTCAAGAATCTCTGATTTTTCGAAAAAACATAGAATTCGGAATCATTCACAGGCGTCCGTCTCCGGACGGGCGTCCTGTGGATTATAAGTTTCAAATCACAGGCTTTCCCGGCTTGCGGATTGAAACTTGTATTGTTCCGGGAACAGGAATGTTCTTATGGAAAACTGGCTTCTCTGGATGGATCAGGCCCGCGCGCCTTATATGAATATGGCCGCGGATGAGCTCCTGCTCGAAAACATGGACTCCATCGGCAAGGTGGTCCTCCGCTTCTATTTCTGGGATGTGCCGTCCGCTTCTTTCGGCTATTCGCAGAAACCGTCCGCCGTCACCCGTCCGGGCCTCACGCTGGTCCGGCGTCCCACCGGCGGCGGCGTGGTCTACCATGACTGCGACCTGACCTATACGCTCGCGATCCCCGCTTCCCATCCGATCTGCGGGTTCAACCGCATGGAAAGCTACCGTGTGATCCACGAGCCGGTGATGCGCGCAATCCTACATCTGGGCGGAAAGGCTTGTCTGGCCCCGGATCTCGGACAGAAGCACGACCGGGCGACCCTCCAATGTTTCGTCTCCCCCTCCCCCAACGACGTCCTTTCCTCCGACGGCGGCAAGCTGGCCGGAGCCGCCCAGCGGCGCACCCGCAAAGGCATTCTGCATCAGGGCAGCGTCAGCCTTCAGGCGGGCAGTCCGGAGGCGCTCATCGGAGCGATCCGGGATGAACTCAAAAACACGTTTTCCTTCGAATATCTCCCGTTCGACCCATCTGCTGAGTTCCTGAAAACGGCGCAGTCGCTGGCGGACTCCAAATACAGCACGGACGAATGGAATCAGAATGGAGTCTGCGGATCATGAGCGAATCCCTGATGCAGCTTCAGAAAAGGATCGGACATTCCTTCCGCGAAGTCGCACTTCTCCGGGAAGCCATGACCCACAAATCCTATGCCACGGAACTGAATCTGGATTACGACAACCAGCGTCTGGAATTCTTCGGGGACGCCGTTGTCCAGCTGGTCCTGACGAAACACCTGTTCTACCGTTATCCCGAATTGCAGGAAGGGGATCTGACCAAACTTCGTTCGGCGCTGGTCAATCAGGATTCCCTCGCGGTTTTCGCCCGGTCCATCGAACTCGGACAATACATTCAGCTCGGACGCGGAGAAATCGACGCCAACGGAGGTGACCGCGACTCCACGCTGTCCGACGCCTTCGAGGCGCTCTGCGGGGCGCTTTACATGGACACCGGATACGAAACGGCTGAACATTTCATTCTGACCCTTCTGGAAGAAAATGTGAAGGACCCGCTTCGTCTCCTTACCAGCCTGAACCCGAAAGGCGCACTCCAGGAATACACGCAGGCGTCGCTGAACAAGACGCCTCACTACAAAATACTGTCCGTATCCGGCCCCGCGCATGAACCCAGCTACGAGGTCGCCGTCTTCCTCGGGGAGGAACTGCTGGCGACCGGAAACGCGCAAAACCGCAAGAACGCCGAACAGGCCGCCGCGGAAAAAGCATTGCAAGTTCTGAAGGAACACAAGGAGGACTCCGCAAAATGAGCACCGATTCTTTCACGTTGACCTATCCGGCCGAAATCGCATTCGAACCCGGCGGAGCGCTGAAACTGGCCGGGAAACTGACCCGTTTCAAACGGATTCTTCTGGTCCCCGGAACCCATTTTGCAAAGACGGAACCCTATCGGGCAATTCTTCAAAGCCTGTCCGCATACGAAATTCATGTCGAAAGCGGCATTCAGAGCGAACCGCCCCTGGAGGATGTGGACCGTCTGGCGGCGGCCGGACGCGCTTTCCGTGCGGAAGCAGTCATCGCCATCGGCGGCGGAAGCGTGATCGACTGTGCCAAGGCCGCGGCCGCGCTGATCCCGTTGGAAGGTTCCTGTGCGGATTACTTCAGCGGCAAAAAGGAAATTCCCGGCAAGGGCTTGTTCTTCGCCGCCCTGCCGACCACATCCGGAACGGGTGCGGAAATCACCAATAATTCCGTGCTGACCGACACCGCGACCCGGATCAAGAAATCCCTGCGGCATCCCTCGATGACGGCCGATCTGGCGCTGGTCGATCCGCTCCTCACGATGAGCTGTCCCCCTGCCCTCACGGCGGCCAGCGGACTGGATGCGTTCGTTCAGGCGTTCGAGTCCTGCACCTCGCCGAAAGCCTCCGCGGCGACCCGTGCGCTGGCCTGCACCGCGATCCGCAAGATTTACGGCAGTCTCGAAAAGGCCTGCCGGGACGGTTCGGACATCGTCGCCCGTTCGGAAATGGCGGAAGGAAGCCTTCTTTCAGCCATGGCGTTCTCCCAGACCGGACTGGGCGCGATTCACGGTCTGGCGCATCCGATCGGCTCCCTGCTCCATGTTCCGCACGGCAAATCGTGCGCGATTCTGATTCCGTCGGTGGTCTCGTGGAACATGTCCGCGTGCGGAAACGAATACGCCTCCATCGCAAAGGAATGCGGAATGGGCGATTCCGCGGAGGACTTCCTGAAAGCCTGTCTCGAACTCTGCCGGAAACTGGAAATTCCTTCCGGCTTTTCCGAATACGGGCTGAATGAATCCAACTTCGATTTTATCGTAAAGAACTGCCGGAGCGCCAGTATGAAACTCAATCCGCGGCCCATGAGCGACGACGACGTCCGGGCTCTTCTCGGAAAGCTGGTGTGACATGGATGTCCCGGAATTTCTGACCGTCGAACACCAGGTGGCCCATCACGAATGCGGCCCCGATGAAACGCTCAAGCTGGGATGTCTGCTGGATTATTTTCAGGACATTGCGGCGCGCCATGCCGACATTCTGGGCGTGGGGATGCTCGATCTCCAGGCCCAGCAGCTTCTCTGGGTGCTCTCCCGTCTGAAACTCCGTATCCGCCGCGCGCCGAAACTCGGGGAAAAGGTCCGAGTGCTGACCTATCCCACCGGACTGAACCGTCTTTTCGCCACCCGCCAGTATCAGATTCTCGATGAAACCGGCGTCCAGCTTGTCACGGGCTCCAGTTTCTGGATTGTTCTGGACAGCGTCCGGTTCCATCCGGTCAAGCCCTTCCGGATGCTCGCCGACTTCGCCGGTCTGAACCCGGACAAAGAACGCTTCTACCCTGAACTCGACAAAATTCCCGAACCGGAACCGGTTCCTCCGCGGCTTTGCGAATCGATTGTCCGCGCCTCCCATATCGACCTGAACAAGCACCTCAACAATGCGTATTTCGGGGCTTATGTGACCGACGCGCTCGGCATTCTGTCGAACGGCTTCCGCACTCCTTCCGAAATCCAGATCAATTTTCTGCGGTCCGGCGCGTTGAACGACGCCATCCGGTGCGGCGGAGTGCTTTCGGAGAATGGGGAATTCTATGTGGACGGACGGAATTCCGACGGTTCGCAGCTCTATTTTCAGGCCGCGGGTCTCCTCTGATTTTCCGATAGAATTCAATTTCGATTTGCTTTTTTCCGCTTTTGAGGATATAATCCCATATTGTTTCACGTCCGGCGCATCAAGAGCGCATGTCTTTTGGGGGAGCCCTTAATTAAATCAAACAAAGAGGAGAAGAAACATGAACAAAATCTGGATGCCCTGCGCGATTGTTGGATTGATCGGATTGCTGACCGGCTGCACTACGATGGGGAACGGCGTGACTTTGCAGAAGGAAATTCCCAACATCAAGGTGGAGGAACTCGAAGTCTCCGGACCGTTGCGCATCGAAGTCGTCTGCAACGCTCCGAAAAATCATTGCACCATCTCTGCCGAGGAAAATGTCTGGCCTTCTCTCGAAGTGAAGAGGGACTCGGAAATGAAACTCAAGTTCCTCGGAGGCGTCACTCCGACTCTGCCGATTTCCGTCAAGATAGAAACGACCGGGGACATCAGCGAGGTTGAACTGGAAAACAACGGGGTGATCAAAATCACCGGCAACCAGCCGAACAGCTTCAAAGCGTCCCTGAAAGACAGCACGACTCTTTCAATGGCCGGACGCGGCATCGATAAGTTGAAATGTGAAATCGAAGATTCCAGCAATTTTTCGTATGCCGGACGCATCGGCAATGCCGACATCAGAATGGAGAACGGCGTCAAATTCACCGCGGATAAAGTCGTTATCGGAACGCTCTACATGCGGGACGGTGTAACGGCGTGCATTGCCGAAGCCGAGGAGCTGACCGTCAACATGCGGGGAGGCGCCAAACTTGAAATAGGCAAACTCAACGGCAATATCGGAGGCACGGCGCGCGATGCTTGCGAAATCCTGTTCGGCGGCAACGGCAAAGTAAACGTCAAAGCCCCCGGGACCGTCAAGATCAGCAAAACCTCTATGGTGTACAATCCCAAGTAACCTCCTCTCATTTCATCAAAACTGACGACGAAAGGACTGTCCCGCCCTTTGCGACGGGGCAGTCCTTTCATTTTCCCCTCTTTGAAAGAAAAGTTGAATTATTTTCTTTCAAAGATTTGCAAATTCGCGCAAACTGTGTCATATTAATGCACCTTAAACCAAAACAGGAATTTTGACGATGATTCCCGAACGCACCCGAAAACTTCTTTCCGCCGAAAGGGAGGCCCTGATTTGCCAGACGCTCTCCAACGGGGTAAAAACGATCGCGGAACTGAGTGCGGAACTGGAAGTCTCCGAGGCGACGGTCCGGAGGGATCTGGAGTCGCTCGAAAAGGCGGGAATGATCCGCAGGGTTTACGGCGGGGCGGAACTCCTGCGTCAAAGACATCACGAACCCCTGTATGAGGAAAAGGCAACGCTCCACCCACGTGAAAAGGCCACGATCGCGGAAAAGGCGGTCACATTTCTTCAGGAAGGCGACACTATTTTTCTGGACGGCGGAAGCACGATTCTGGAACTGG
>CAYWZD010000190.1:0-4619 GCA_964462755.1 uncultured Victivallales bacterium
ATTTCACTGCAAGGTCGGCAAGGCGCGGCTGAATTGCCGCAGAAATCTCCGATGCCGGAGGCAAGGCCGGAACCTTTATCTGTTCAGTTTCATAATTGGCGGTAAACAACTATAATGCCGAAGCCTTTAGCTTGGACTGCTTTTGATTCAAGATTGGTGTCAACATGTTTGAGATACTATACTACTTTCGATTGAAGATTGCAATCTTTGAAATTGACCTTGCCCAGAGTCAGGAATCCGGGCAGGGCCGTGTGATTCTGCCGACAGTTGTAAACGTTCACGTAACTCTGGGTTCCGAGCCGCAGGGCATTCAAGGTTTCGTAGTCCTTGAGTTTGGTGTTCTCGTATTTGAGAGCCCACCAGAAATGTTTCATCTTTGCGTTGTCGAGACAACGACTCTGACCGTCCATGCTGATCCGGATCCTTTCCCGTATCAGGATCTCCGTGAATTCTGTGGACGTGAATTACCAGACCTGATCCGAATTGAAAATCTCCGGTAATCCGTAGCGTCTCATTGCAAAATCCAATACTTCCACGCAGATGCTCACCTCCATCGTGTTGGTAGTTTTATATTCTTCCGTGATCAGACGACTGAAAATGAGGCACAGTTCACTGGTGACAGTTGCCGATTTTAATAGATATGATGAGAAGGAAGAAGTCATGATGGTTGTTTCGAAAATCTGGGGAATTTGGAGTATATTTATGAATCGTAGATCATTCAGGAAAAATGATTAAAAAGAGGAGATGACACCATGGAAAATGAATGCGACAAAAAACTTTATATCGGATTCGACGTATCCAGCAAGAGCATTGAAATCTTTGTGAGGAAAGCTGATTCAGAAACAGGAAAAAGGCTTCAGATCAAGAACTCCAAAACGATGCTTCGCAAATTTCTGGAGTGCCTCCCTAACCCAACGGAAACAGTAATTGCACTGGAAACGGGTTTTGATTCCCCTTGGATGTCGGATATGATTTCTTCCTTTGGATGTGAGGTAATTGTGGCACACGCGAGAGATATTGCACTTATCTGGGGGAGTGATTGTAAATGCGACCGTCGTGATGCGGAAATGTTGGCACGCCTTGCCTGTTTTGATAAGAAACTGCTGCATCCTGTGAAGCATGCGCCCAAAGAACAACGGGATGATCTTTGTGTGATTAAGGCTCGTGATACGCTGGTTCGTATGAAGGTCACGCTGATTAACACAATCCGTGATTTATTGCGTTCCGGCGGGGCAAATATCTCTGAACTCACACCGGAAAATCTGAGCAAGGAAGGTGCAAAAGTTCTTCCAGCGGAATTGCGGGACGCACTGAATGGATTGTTGACGCAGCTGTTCCATATTCGTGAAGAAATCAAGAACTATAATCGTATCATCACAAAACTGTGTAAGAAATATCCTGTTACACAAAAACTCCGTCAGATCAAAGGTGTCGGTCCGATCACGGCATTATCATTTTTTCTGGTAATCGGAGATCCCCACCGTTTTCAGAACAGGGAACGTCTTGCCGCTTATCTGGGACTTGTTCCCAAACGGGATCAATCCGGAGATGTGGATAAACAGCTGGGGATCACCAAAAAAGGTAATCGATTTCTCCGCCGATATCTGATCCAGGGAGCGAGTTATATCCTCGGACACTTCGGTGAGGATTGTGATTTAAAAACCTATGGGATGAAGATCGCTGCCCGTGGCGGTAAGATCGCCGAAAAGAAAGCAACGGTGGCTGTTGCACGTAAACTGGCTGGCATGATCTATACGCTTTGGCAGACCGATGAGGCATATGATCCGCATTACAAGAAAAATCACCGGAATTCAAAAGCGGCATAAGACAGTTTTATGAAAACAGAATCACCTAAACTTTCAATCTGCATAAGGAAATAAAAGCTTTTTACGATTTTATTGCTCAATGTTCTGTCCGGTGACCGTGGAATACCCCGTGGGTTATGACTCGCCAAGTCAAATAAAAAGCTCGTTCAATAGATTACGGCATCCGTGACGGACTATATCATGCGTCGGGCTTGGCGGCCCATTATGGAACGCGAATGGAAGCGAAACAGAGAGCATTTTTGAGTTAAAAAAAGCTTGAAACACGAAAAAAAATGAAATATTTTTACTACTCCACTTGACAAACCTTCTCATGGAAGGGGTATTGCGTTTTACTCTAACATTTTGGATTCTGATGCTAAAGGTTTCAAAGGTTTAAGCATCAGGGAATTGATTTTGCTTGCAGTTTGCAAATGCTTCTCGTAGAATATAGCCGGGCAAATCTTTTTGTATGGATTTTGCTTGGAAAGAGTGAGAGGAGCATAGTGCGATGTTCAATATGACAAAGATACGTGCGAGTAATGGATCGGGGAAGAGTTTTTATGTGAATCATCTTTCTTCGAACGATTATTATTCGGAGCATGAACGGGTGGATGGATATTGGCTGGGAGAGTTGGCAGATGCGTTCGGCTTGCGTGGCGGGATCGTGACGAGCGAGGAGTTCAGTTTGTTTCAGAGGAATATCAATCCGAAGACGCATGGGAAATTGACGCAGAAGAATATGGCTGGAGGGCCAAGATTTTTTGATTTTCAGGTAGCGGCGCCGAAGTCGGTATCCGTCATGGCGATGTTCGATGAGAGGTTGTTGGCAGCGCATCAGGAGTCGGTTCGGATTGCGATGTCGGAGCTGGAACGATTGGCGGCGGTCCGTGTGCGTGACGGGGAGAATGTCCGGACGAACAATTATGAGATGACGGGGAAGCTGGTGTATGCGGAGTTTACGCATGATACGAGCCGTGCGCTGGATCCGCAGCTGCATACGCATAATGTGGTGTGCAATGTGACGTATGCGAGTGACGGGAAGTATAAGGCGCTGGAGTCATCGGAGATGTGCAAGGCGATCCGTTTTGGGGGGAAGGTTTATCATAATGCGATGGCGGCGAAGTGCCGTGAATTGGGTTACGAGACGGTCGATGTGCGAGATAAGAAGGGGAACATTGTCTGGTATGATTTGAAGTGTGTTCCGGAGGAGTTGATGGATCGGTTTTCGAAACGTCGGCGTCAGATTGAGAAAGCGGAGGCGGCGTTTATTGCGGAACACGGGCGGAAACCGACGTTGAGCGAGAACAATTATCTTTCGACCTCGACTCGTTCCGAAAAGATGAGCACGTCAACGAAAGAGAAGGTTCGGGAGTTTCAGCTGGGGCAGATGAGTCATTTTGAGGAAGAACAGCTTGAGTCTGTGGTGAAACGTGCGAAGTCGAACAGTGGAAAAGTCGTCTCATTGGATCGGGAGCGGAGCGTGGAAGAGGTTCGGAAAGCGGTGGAAACATTGTATGAACGTGAAAGCGTGTTGAAGCAGGATAAGATACTGGCGGAGGTGCTGAACCGGAATCTTGGGAAGATGGATTTGAGAGTGCTGCGGGAAGCGGTAAAGGATGTATCGGAACTGCGGAAGTTGGGCGGAGATGATGCGAATCCGTATTATGCGCCGGAAGTGGTGATAGAGCGTGAATTGAGCGCAATCACTTCGGTGGAGGAGCAGCAGGGGATTTTTGCGGAGATCGCGCCTGAATTCAAGGCGTTTGCGGGAGACGAGTCGCGCAAGAAGCAGGGGGACCTGATTCACGGGCTTTTGAGTTCGGGGGATCGTTTCAACCTGTTTCGCGGAGTGGCGGGAGCGGGCAAGACTTCGACGTTGCAGGAGTTCTGCAAGGGACTGCGTTCAGGTGGAGTCACTGATATCTATTTGATCGCGCCGACGAATTCAGCGACGGATGTATTGAAACAGGAAGGATTTGAGCGAAGTCAAACTGCGGCGAGTTTCCTGTTGTCGAAGGAGAAACCGCCGGCGAAATCGTATGTGATTATCGATGAATCGGGGTTGAATTCTCTGCGGGAGGGCGTGGAGATCATGAAGCTGGCCAGAAGGAATGATTACCGTGTGTTGTTCGTGGGGGATGCGCGTCAGCATACGGCGGTGGAATCGGGGGATTTCTTCCGACTGCTGGAAGATTATTCGAAAATCCGCAAATTTACTTTGGACGAGATTCACCGGCAACAGAACGAGGAATATCGTCGCGGCATCTTCGAGTGTGCGATGGGACAGTATGAAGAGGCGTTTGAACGGTTCGAGAAGCAGCGGTTCATCCATGAGGGGAAAGCGGCCTATCTGGAAGAGGCTGCGGTGAAGTATATGGAGTTCACGGAACAGGGGAGATTCCTAGATCGTGCGATTCTGGTGGCGCCGACGCATGAGGAGTGCGATAAGCTGACGGCTACGGTCCGGGCAAAGCTGAAGGGAACGGAAGCGATTCGGGGGATCGGACGGGAAATGGAAGTGTTCCGGTCGTGGAACAAGCCGAAGGCGTGGTTGAAGGAAGCTTCGAATTTTCAGTCGGGGATGACGATTGGGTTCATCCGTAATATGAAAGGCGTCGGCAAGGCCGGAGAAGTGGCGAGTGTCGAGGCAGTCGAAGGCAGGCAGCTGATATTGGACAACGGGAAGCGGATCTTTGCGAAGGGGGCTTCGGATTTCATCGACGTGGGTGAACTGCGCTCCATTGAGTTGTGCGAGGGGGATCTGATCCAGTTCCGGGTAAATCTGAAAGAGAAGAAGATTTACAACGGGACGTT
>CAYWZD010000190.1:4719-7555 GCA_964462755.1 uncultured Victivallales bacterium
ATCTGATCCAGTTCCGGGTAAATCTGAAAGAGAAGAAGATTTACAACGGGACGTTGGCCCGAGTGAGCGGTGATCCTGGAAAAATCGAAATTCTGTATTCGGATGGGAAACCGCGGGAAGTGATCGAGATGCCGGAGGACTATGCGGCGTTCGATTACGGCTGGGTGACGACCTCGCATAAGTCGCAGGGGCGTACGGCGGAAAACGTGGTGGTCGCGGCGGAGTCGCTGGACCGGAAGTCGTTTTACGTGGCGTTGAGCCGGGGTCGCCAGGAGATGTCGCTGCATTGCCCGGACAAGGAGCATCTGAAAAACAATCTTGCCAGACGGACGGGAGAACGTGTGAGCGTCCATGATCTGATCCGGGATCGTGAGATTCCGGCGAATGCGGTTTTGCCGCTGTCGGAGAAGGCGCGGAAACAGAAAGCGTCGATTCTGCCGGATTTCAGCTACAAAGATATGGTAAAGCGGACGACAACAGCCTTGCGGCGAGTGAAAGCAATGCTGGAAGATCCCGCGATGATCAGGCGTATGCGGAAACACCGGGAGCGGCTTTTCGATGAGTATACACGCTTCGAACCGGAAGAACCTGCGGTCGGATTCATCGGCAAGCTCATGGGCAGGATCAGTGGTCTGTTCAAGAAAGCGGAAGTGGTTCCTGAAGAGCCGGAGAATGCCGCTTTGGAACAGGAGCGCATGACGGAACAGGCGGCGGAACAGGAAGAACGCCGGGAACGGGAACGCAAAGCGTTGTGGAATTTGTTTGATGGCGCGTGGTCGAACTACGTGGAAAAACGCAAGGAATATCATGCTTGTTACGGCGGCGAAGAAGTATTTGAACTGACGGGATGGGAGGAATACTACCGGAAACAGCAGGCGCTTCTGCGTCTTCGGAACGAAGTGCCGGAGCCGTTGCCGGTCTGGCTGGAAAACGGACGGGAAACGGCGGAAGCGGAGGCGCGGAAATCGCGTGAATGGCTGGTGAAACGTCTGGCGGAAGAAAAACGGTGGACCACAAGCTGGGAAAAAGCAGATGCCGAGTGGTCCGTCCGCCTCACGGAACGGAAGGCTTATCATGCGGAACTTGGAATCAAAGCTCCGTTCAAACTCTGGGAGGATGAAACCTGTTATCAGTCGGATTTGGAACAGCGCCGGAGAAACGGGGAATATCCTTTGGCAATGCCGGTTCCGTTGACGCAATGGAAAGGACGCATGGATCAGCAAAATCAACAGGAACTTGACAAGCTCTGGAATATAGCGGAAAGCCAGTGGAATGAACTCATATCCTTCCGGAAGGAATTCTATGAAGAGCGGCATGTCGGATCGGGGTTCCGGCCTTGGCCGGAGGAAGAGACGTTTGTTCAGGCGCAAGAGGCACGCCGCGCCGGCGGTCAGGAGCCGGAAGCGATTCCGTCCGAATTGCGGAGCTGGCAGGATCACGCGGGGGAAGAGGTGCGGCGGATCATCGAAGAGCAGGCGCGTCAGCGGGAAATGATGCTTCGGGTTCTGTGGGAGGATTTTGACCGGAGCCTGCAACGATATGTGGAAGAGCGGAGTGCCTATCAGATGGAATTCGAATCAATTCCGGAGCCATACCATCTTTCTTCCGACGAACAGAATGACATCGAGTTACTGCACATACAGCGAGATTCCGGTCTTGTTCCTGAATATCCTGCATGGATGCTGACGGACTGGAAAGCCCAGGCAGACGCGATGCGTCAGGAACTTCAGCGCCAGAAAGAGGCGGAGGAGAAACTGCGGATTGAGTGGGAAACAGCGGATGGCCGCTGGGAAAAATACCAAAAAGACCGGGAAGCGTATCAGGCGGAATTCTATTCCGGCGAAAAATATGAGTTCTCCCCGGAAGAACGGGAGTTCGTGCGTGATCAGGAACAACGTCGGAAGAATGGCCGGGAGCCGAAAACTCCGGCTTGGCTGGATCACTGGCGTTCAAAGGCCGATGTGGTGCGTCAGCAGGAATATGAGGCAGAGTCCAAATGGAAATCCCGCTGGAAGGATTTTGATGAAACATGGAGTGTGTATCTATCCGACAGGAAAAAACGAACCGGATTCGAATCCGCTTATCTGCGGATGCAGGAACAGCGCCGCAGGGCGCATGAACTGCCTCCGGAATATCGGGAGCTTCCGGATTGGATGCGCACGGATGACGTTCAGGAAGTCCACTGGCGGAATCAGAAAATGGAAGAAATTCGCAATGACCTCGGCATTTATCCCGGCGATGAGGATCATCCGGTCGATAGCTCCAGAAAAGAGTATTATGAATCCCGGAAGGAAGAACTGTGTGCGCGGGTTGCCGAGTATGACCGGGAGATGATTCTGGAAAAACTGCCGTCGTGGAAGAGAAATCGTCATCCGGACGATCAACTCAAGGAAAAGATTCGGGATGCCATTCTTATGAAGCATCAATGCAAAATAGAGGCTGAGGAATCTCTGGCGGCGCTTGATTGGATGGAACTGCAGAAACGCAAGCTGGATGCGAATACGGAATATAAAGAGTATGAACACTCTCTTGCGGTCGGTCCGGCCACGGAGAAACAGATGGATGAATTAGTGGCGTTTCAGGTGGCGGGAATTCTCAAGAGTTGTCCGGAGGAACTGGATAAAGAGAAGGTGGAAAATCTTCTGATCAAGCTTCGGGTGGAAGAAAAACATCAGAAGTTGGAAGAGGATCGCCGTCTTCATCCCATGGAGAAATGGACCCGCCGTATGCTGGAAACGCTTCAAAAACAGGGGCGTCTGAAAGAATTTCCGGAAGGAATCGGCGAACGGGAAGCACGGGAAATCATAAATCGGATCACCGGACATGATCCGGCAAG
>CAYWZD010000191.1:0-7540 GCA_964462755.1 uncultured Victivallales bacterium
TTCCGCTGGATCAAACTGGAAATCCATCCCGACCCGATCCACCTTCTGCCGGACCCGATCGAAACGCTGAAAGCGGCGGAAGTGCTTGTGAAGGAAGGATTCATTGTTCTCCCCTACATCAACGCCGACCCGGTCCTCGCCAAACGGCTGGAGGACGTCGGGGTTCACGCGGTCATGCCGCTGGGAGCCCAGATCGGAAGCGGACAGGGAATCCGGACCGAGGCGATGCTGGAAATCCTGATAGAAAACTCCAATGTTCCCGTCGTGATCGATGCCGGACTCGGCGTGCCGTCCCATGCCGCCCGTGCGATCGAAATGGGTGCGGACGCGGTACTGGTCAATACGGCGATTGCGGCGGCGGGAAATCCGGCGCTGATGGCGAAAGCGTTTGCAATGGCGGTGGCTTCCGCCGAGCTGGGGATCGAGGCGGGCCCCGCGCCCATGAGCAGAAACGCATCGGCGAGTTCTCCCTCGGATCTGTTTTCATCTCCGATTTGATTGAGGTCGGCTACAACAACGGGTAGAGTATTCTATGAAAATCAAATGCCCGCATTGCCAGAAGGTGACGGAACTGGAACACGTGGACCACGGGTCCAATGTGGAGTGCATCTGTCACCAGAAATTCATTGTCGAACCGAGCACGATTACCGAAGAGTATTCGGAGATCGACAGCCGCATACCGGACTTCATCGGGCAATATCCGATTACCGGTTTCATCGGATTCGGCGGCATGGGCAAGGTCTACAAGGGAATCCATCCGAATCTGGGAATGCCCGTGGCGATCAAGGCCCTGCGGATGGAATACGTGACGGACCGCGCCTCCTGCGACCGTTTCGTCAAATCCGCGAAAATCTGCGCAAAGATCAACCATCCGAACATCGTGCGGGTCTACGACTGCGGCTACGACAATGCGAACGTCTACCTTGTGATGGAATACATCGGCGGAGGAAGCGCCCAGACGATTCTCGACCGGGAGGGCAGCATCGACTCGACAAGGGCGGCGGTCATCATGCAGAAGGTCTGCGCGGGACTGATCGAAGCGGAGAAGCTGGGGATCGTGCATCGTGACATCAAGCCCGAAAACATCATGTTCACCGAGGACGGCACCGTCAAGATTCTGGACCTCGGACTGGCTAAAATCTACGGCGACAAGCGGATCGGAAAAGAGTCGATCACCGTGTCGCTGACCTCGCTCGGAACCCCGCAATACATGTCTCCGGAACAGGCGATCGACGCAACCAACTGCGATTCGCGCGCGGACATCTACTCCATCGGCGTCACCCTGTATCAGCTTTGCACCGGCAAACTTCCTTTCGACTCCCCGGATTTGAAGGAACTCCGCCGGATGCACGCCATGGACACCCCCGTTCCGCCGACCGTCCACCAGCCGGCTCTCCGGAAGGACTTTGAAACCATCATTCTCCGCTGTATGGAAAAGAAACGCGACGACCGATACAGCAACGTGGAGGAACTGTCGCTGGATCTGGATGCGTTCCTCAAGAACCGGATTCTGCCTTCCACACTGGCCCGCAACGTCCGCATGCCCTCGGCATTTTCACTTCAGAAGCAGACGGCGGAGGAAGCCAGCGCCAACGCCTCGATGAAACTTCTTCTCTGGCTGATGATTCCGATCCTCTCGATCGCGCTGGTATCGGTGTTCATCTTTTACAACAGCAGCCAGCCGGACTCCGCCTCCCCGTTTTCCACCGACGCCCAGCGCGGCCCTCCGGAACAAGCCGTCATGGAAATGCTTCACCGGCAGACCGCCCAATATGTGGAGGACAAGGATTACGCCATCGTCATGGAAATATACAACTCCTACAAAGGCGATTTCGCCAAAAAGACGGAAGTGGAACGGAAACGTCTCGCCAACGGCTACCGTCTGACCAGCATCCACGAAACGGATGAACTTCTGGACAATACGGCCAGCCTTCTTCTGGAGGGAAAATACGACGACGCCCTGAACCAGTATATCCACATGAAAGGAAGCAAACTGGTTCCAGATATGAAAAGGACCTTGGAGGAACTGGCCGGACTCGGCCCTTCTTATGCGGAAACCTGGAGACCTCGGATCGGGAAGCCGACGGAAGTGGCCCTGACAGGCCAGTCCTTCGTCTTTCAGGTGACGGGAGTCCAGGGGGAACAGATTTCCGGCGTCATTCCGGGAACCGGTCAGAAAATTCATTTTACCCTGCGTGATCTTCCCCTGAGCGAACAGACCTACCGTCTGAACGGCACCTCGGAGGAGACCCGGAAGATATGGATGGGCATGATCTACCGGAAACTCGGAATGCGGCGGGAATCTGCCCGCCAGTATCTTTCTTCAACCCTTCTGGGACGCCAGTTCCAGACACTTCTTCCCGAGGCAGCCGGGTCGGGACCGTAATTCCGCCCGCCGTCCGATAAATTTCCTTCATTTTTTCCCGCACATCTGCTGCTGATAGGCGGCCGGCGGAATGAAATAAAAGTGTTTGAACGCCTTGGAGAAATGATAACGGTCGGCATATCCGGTCCGGGCCGCAATTTCGTCGATGGTGCATTCGGAATAAATGAGAAGTTTCCGGGCGGTTTCCATCCGCTGGTTCAGCAGATAATGTTTCGGAGTGGTCCCGAGTTCCCTCTGAAACAGCTGATAGAAATTGTTGAGCGACATCCCGACCTTCCGGCTGAGTTCACGGTTGCTTCGAGGTTCCGCCAGATTTCCGTTCATGATTTCCGTGGCTTTCCGGACCCGCCTGTCCAGAACATTTTCCCCGGACGGCAGAAATGACGACGGCGGAATAAGCAGCAGATATTCATACAGAAGAATACGGAGAAGAAGCTTCCGGTTCGTGTCGTCTCCGGCTTCCTGCAGACGGGGAAATATCTTCCGGACAATTTCCGATGGAAAAAAAAGAATCTCCCGTTTGACCCGGTTGAAGGGCTCGTCCGCCTCGAAGTGAATGTAGAAGTGCCGGAAGGGATGTCTGTTACGGGAGGAAAAGGTCGTGTAGGGCGGAATCAGAACAGCCTGATGACTGTCCAGCTCATGTTCCTGATCATTCTGAACGAGGGAAGCGCCATCGGTCGGGTTCCAGTAGAAAAGCCACATGCCGTAGGTGATGTTCGTATAGTTCCAGCGGGGAATAAGCGCATAACGGCAGGCCTGAAAACGGATGTCGAACGCTTCCACCGGATGGATGACAAAACTGTTTTCGGTACTATTTGACATTTCTTTCTTACCTTCTGACATTTATTTAATCCTGTTCTGAGATATAATATATACACAAAATGACATAATTCAAGATTCTCCCTCAACCCAATTAAAAAGGAGCGGATTCAGAATGAAGATCAGTGAAGCACAGAGACGCCGTCTGGACATGGCGCTGGAGCGTCTTTACCTCAAACAGCGGCAGGTAAGAAAAGAACGGGACTACAAACTGGGATGCAGCGCGGCTCCGCGTCCGGCGGATTATGTGGAGGATGATCCCCTCTGCGGCCCGGTCGATACGGAATGGGTCAAACTGATCGAGCCGGAAAATTCCATCGTCGACGGGATTCTCCATGAACTTCTGGCCCAGGCGCCGCGTCAGGATACCTCCAAATTCGTGAAGCTTGGGGATGACAATTTGTGGGTATGGGGCGGTCCGACGCCCTCCTGGGGAGGCAGCATGGCGGATGACACCCTTGTTCGCGGCGCGGATTATTTCAATGCCAGGAACGTGGTGTATGTCTATGGTCCGACCGATGAAAAAATGCTCGGCATCCACAGCAAATACAAACGGATGCTCTGTCAGATCAATTCGAACTGCCGCACCCCCGGAGCCCAGGGAAACCTGACGGACGAACAGAATGCGGAACATCTCAGCAAGCTTTCCCTTCAGTTCCCGAACGTGGTCGGCGCAATGTGCGACGATGTGAGCGTCAACTTCTGGAAGGTGGTCCTTCCCGAATCCTTCGAGGCGCGTTCGAAAGCGCTGAAAAAATACAATCCCGCCATGAAAATGTACGGCGTGTTCTACGTGCATGAGCTGGACGTCAAGGACTTCTCCTACATCCTCCCTTACGTTGACGTGGTCAACCTCTGGTTCTGGAACAAGGATGAAATCCTCGAATACGATGAAAAGATCGAACTCTGCCGTCAGAAATTCCCGGGGAAACCGATCATTCAGGGAATCTTCCTGCACGAATACGGCCGCGGCGACGTCGGAAATCCGCCCGAACTGCTGGTCTATCAGCTGGAAAAATGCAGAGAATATCTGACCAAAGGCGTTCTGGAAGGCGTGATCCTTCTGGGCGACCGTGAAATCAAGAAGTGGCCGGCCTCCGCGGAAGCGGTCCGGAACTTCCTCAAAAACCAGTAAGGAAAAGAGACCGGATTACGGAAAAAATCCGGTTCTCGATTTGGGTCCGGCGCCGTGCCGGGGATATCCGAATTCTCCATGAGAAAATTCAGGTTCCCGGCCGTCCGGACTTTTACGTTTTCAGAAATGACAAAATTTCCGTTTCCCTGCTTGCCTTTACATTCAACGGGTGCTAGATTATCCTCCACTTTCAACCGTTGGAAAGGGGGCACAATATGAAAATTGAGAATTTTCCCATTCAGAATGTGGGAGAATGTCTTATAGAGTCGCCCATGGATCCGAATATTCCGTTCGTGAGCGAAGAGTCCCAGATTCTTTACGATTGCGACGCTCTGGATGTGAAGCTGGATTATGAAAAAGATGGGAAAATACGGGCATTCGAGAAGGCGGGTCCGCGGAAAAAGATCTTTTTCGATCCGGGCTGGTGCAAAGCGGCCATCCTGACCGCGGGCGGCCTGTGCCCCGGCCTCAACAACGTGATCAAGGGGCTTACCGAGACCTTGAAGGAGGTCTATCATGTCCCGCTGGTATATGGAATTCCTTACGGCTATGCCGGACTGAATCCGGAGGCGGGTTACCGTCCGATCATTCTGGACGAGCTGGCGGTGGACGGCATCCACGAGCAGGGCGGAACCATTCTTGGATCGTCGCGCGGAAACCAGAACATCCTTACGATGCTTGAAACACTGGTTCGCATGGACATCAACATTCTGTTCTGCATCGGCGGAGACGGAACGCTTCGCGGCGCGCACGAGCTGGCGCAGGAAATCCTGAAACGCAAGCTGAACATCTGTGTCGTCGGCATTCCGAAAACCATTGACAACGACATCAGTTATATTGACAAGACCTTCGGTTTCGAAACCGCCGTCCATGCGACCAATCCGATGATCACGGTGGCGCACAACGAAGCCAAGGGCGCACCGAACGGAGTGGGACTGATTCATGTCATGGGACGCGACAGCGGATTCATCGCCGCAAACGCCGCCCTTGCCAATCCGCACGTGAATTACTGTTTCGTGCCGGAAGTGAAATTCACGCTGGAAGGCGAACCCGATTCCTTCTTTCCGGTTCTTTACGACCGCCTCAAACGCCGCCATCACGCGGTGATCATCGTGGCCGAAGGCGCCGGACAGGAACTGATGCAGGGACAGCGCGAATACGACAAGTCCGGAAACCTGCTGAACAACAACATCGGTCTCTTCATGCGCGAGAAAATGAAGACATATTTCAGCAAGTTGAATTTCGAGGCCAACATCAAATATTTCGATCCGACCTATCTGATCCGCGGCATTCCGGCGAACGCCTCCGACGCAGTGTTCTGCCTGCTGCTGGCGCAGAACGCCGTCCATGCCGCCATGGCCGGAAAAACCGATATGCTGGTGGGACACTGGAGCGACACCTTCACCCATGTGCCCATTGACATGGCCATCCGGGAACGGAAGAAGATCGATCCGAAGGATTTCCTCTGGCGCGGGGTCCAGATGCTGATCCGCTGATTGCTTTGAAAATCTGAATTCTGAATAGGGAGAAGTTGAAAATGTCATTGGAAAAAATTGCCGCATTGTCCGTGAAATACGGGTCGAACCCTCAATTCGTTCTTGCCGGAGGCGGAAACACCTCCTTCAAAGATGAAAACATTCTTTTCATCAAACCCAGCGGTGTCGCATTGAGCGAAATCCGCCCGGACCAGTTCGTCAAGATGGAACGAGCGAAGATTCAGCGCATGTTTTCCGAAGCCCTTCCCGAGGAGATCGAAAAACGGGAAGCCGCCGCCAAGGAAATGATGATGGGCGCGGTCTGCAAAGACTCCTCGGGCCGTCCTTCGGTGGAGGCTCCTCTTCATGAGTTGATTCCGTTCGCCTATGTGGTCCATCTCCACCCGGCCGCGGTCAACGGAATGACCTGCTCCGTGAACGCCGAAAAAACTTGTGCACAGCTCTTCCCGGCGGCCCTCTGGATTCCGTATGTGGACCCCGGTTACACCCTTTCCAAAAAAGTGTTCGACGAAATCGAAAAATACAAAGCGGCGAACGCCGGAAAAGTTCCGTCCCTGATTTTCCTCCAGAACCACGGCGTTTTCGCCGGAGCGGACACCCCGGAGGGAATCGACGCCCTGTATGATTCCGTGATGAGCACCCTTGCCGGCGCGTATGCCAAGGCGGCCGTTTCGATGGAGCTGGCCCGCAAGGATGCCGACATGGAAGCCGTCAGGATGTATGCTCCGAAACTTCGCACCATTCTCGGAACGGACTCCGAAGACGGTTCGATCGAGCGTAAATTCGTCGTATGCGCCGGACTCTTCAGCGTAACCGACGGTCCGCTTTCCCCGGACCACATCGTATATGCGAAATCCTTCCCGATGGTGTCCGCAAGCCCGAAAAAAGAAGAGGTTGCCGCCTACGTCAAGACCCACGGCTTCAAACCGCTCGTCGTAAGCGTGCCCGACAAAGGAGTGTTCTGTGCTTCCGACACCCTCAAAGGCGCCCGCACGGTGGTCGCACTGGCCGCCGACGCCGCCTTGGTAAAACAGCTGACGGCCGCTTTCGGCGGTCCGAAATATCTGAGCGACCGGGACCGTCTCTTCATTGAAAACTGGGAAGTGGAATCCTACCGCCGCTCCATGGCCGCAAAGTCCGGAAACGTGTCCGGTGGACGTCTCAAAGGCCGCGTGGCCGTGGTAACCGGCGCCGCGCAGGGGTTCGGTTACGGCATTGCCGAGGAACTGGCCCGCGAAGGCGCGGTCATTGTGGTTGCGGACCTGAATCTGGAGGGAGCCGACAAGGCGGCCGACGCCATCCGTGCGGAATATCCGGCATCGGAGGCGTTCGCGGTGGCGGTCAACGTGGCGGATGAAAACTCCGTCGCGGACATGGTCGGTTCCATTGCAAAGCGCTGCGGAGGCGTCGATCTCTTCGTGGCGAACGCGGGCGTGCTCAAGGCCGGTTCCGTCAAGACCTTCACGCTCAAGGACTGGGAATTCGTGACCGATGTCAACTACAACGGTTATTTCCTCTGCGTCAAACACGTCTCCACCCTGATGGCCGCGGAAACCGCCGACGGCGGCGACTGGCTGGACATCGTTCAGGTCAACTCCAAGAGCGGACTCCAGGGCAGCAACAAGAACGCCGCCTATGCGGGCGGGAAGTTCGGCGGGCTGGGCCTGACCCAGAGCTTCGCGATGGAGCTGGTCACCGACC
>CAYWZD010000192.1:0-7537 GCA_964462755.1 uncultured Victivallales bacterium
ACTTCCGCAGAAAAAATCCCCAAAACTTCCCCAAAAAGGCAAAGTCGCGTTTCTGTGTGAGGAGTGCTATAAAGTGCCAGAAGTGAGTTTAGAAAAGGGAAAAGACTTCTTTTTTGTGCTTAAATGGCAAACGTGAATAGCCCACGCAGCTCCCACCATAAAAATACCATCCAAGTCAAACATTCATAAAAATTCATCTGCTTTCATTTTTTGCGGACATTCCGAAGACTGAAAAACACTGCATTCGACTCCGGAATACTCTTCCGATTTTTCACCAGTCACGTCCATATCCACTCTGTTTTTCGTTGATTATAAAGAAAATATCGTTTATTTGCGAAAGATTATTAAATAGAAAATTATTTGACCTATTTTTTATATTGTATTTTTGGAAAAGTATGCTATATTAACGAAAAAAATTTCTTTGGCTATACGGCATGGAGTTCCCCGGTAACCATGGACCAAGCTACGAACTCCCAACTGTTCTTTCGCATTGGACGAAAGAAACTGGCGGACAAAAAGGCAAGCTCGAAAAACGGGTTTGCCCGACCGACGGAAGGAGTATATCATGCCGGAGGAGCTTCAACAACTTTTGAGCCGCATCAATGATGGATATCTCAAACAGGCCGAAAAAGAAAAGAACGACCTGATAGGAGCCGCCAAAGCCGAAGCCGAACGGATCGTCGCAGATTCGAAAAGCGAAGCGGAAAAAATCATTGAAGAAGCGAAGGCGCAAGCCGAAACCATCCACAACCGCTACTCGGAGGACATCCGGCGCGCCGCCCGCGACTGTGTCAGGCAACTGCGCGGAGAGCTCCAGCGCATTTTGAATACGGCCGTCGGAAAAAACGCAACGGAAGCAATGACTCCCGCATTCATGGCCGAACTCATCCGGCAGATGGCGCAAGCCGCCCCGAAAGGAAGCGCCGCCGAGGCTGTCATCCTGACCAACCCCCGCAACATCGAAACCCTGCGCAAACTCATCACAGGAACCGTCCGGGCTGAAATCAAGGCGGGAGACTTCAAGGGTGGACTTCAGCTCTCCTTCGACCAGTCGGGCGAATACTTCGACCTCAGCGACGAGGCCGTCCGTAATTTCTTCTCTCAAACCATTACTCAGGAACTCAATAGAATTCTCGACGAGAAATCATAAGAAGAGCGTTCCCCATGGATACCGATTTCTGTTATTTCTGCATGCAGCTGCCGCCGCTTTCCATCGGAGAGGCCCCGGCGATATCGCTCGAAGAGTTCGATGATCGCCTCAGATCGGTCCCCCCGAAGGCCGCTTCGTATGTCCGCTCCTGCTCATTTCCTATAGTTCCGGAGGCCGCTTTTCCGCGTGGTTCCGCCGTGGCGAAATTCCGTTCCTTCGAGGAAGGACTCCGCTATGAAATCGCCCGTTTCCGGGCGGCGAAATCCGGACGGTCCCTGCCTCCGCGTCCACGCGGCGCCCGGACGGCGGAAGAGATTCCATCCAGAATCCAGTCGATTGCCGGGCTCAATCCGCTGGAACGCGAAAAAAAGCTGAACGAAATGCGCAGCGCTTTTCTTGAACAAATTGAAAAGGACGATCCGCTTTCCCGTGAAGCCGCCGTCTGTTACCGTCTCCGTCTCTCCATGCTCTGGCGGGAAACCACTTTCGGGGACATGGCCGGGCGCGAGGTCTTCCGCAATACAGTGGATACGATCGAACAGGAATCGATCGGCGAGGCCAGTCCATCGTCCGGAGAGAAGAACAACAGGGAAAATCCCACGAAAGCAGAGGTTTGAAAATATGTCCGAGAAAAAAGGCAAGATTGTCGGGGTCAACGGCAATATGCTGACGGTGGAGTTCGACGCCGGCGTATTGCAGAATGAAGTCGCGTATGTCCTCGTCGGGACGGAAAGGCTCAAATGCGAAGTGATCCGCGTCCGCGGAAACCGCGCCGACATGCAGATTTTCGAAAGTGCAAACGGCATCGGCATCGGCGACATCGTGGAGCTGACCGGACAGCGGCTGAGCGTCGAACTCGGTCCCGGACTTCTGAAATCGATCTATGACGGGCTTCAGAACCCGCTTGTGCTTCTGGGCGAACAATCCGGATTCTTCCTGAAACGGGGGCTCTATCTCAACGCTCTCGACCGGGAAAAACTCTGGGAATTCACTCCGATCGCAAAACCCGGAGACAAAATCGCCGCCGGTGACCGGATCGGAAGCGTTCCGGAGGGAATATTCAAGCACTACATCATGGCTCCCTTCTCGCTCCGCGGTACGTGGACTCTGCGTTCCGTCGCCTCCGCCGGAGAGTATCGCATCACCGACACCATGGCCGAATGCGTCAATGAGGATGGCGAGACGAAGATCATCACCATGATTCAGGAATGGCCAGTCAAGGTTCCGATCCCGGATTATTCCGAAAAAGTGCTTCCCCACGATCCGCTCATTACCGGAACCCGTTCCATCGACACCTTTTTCCCGGTGGCCCGCGGAGGAACGTTCTGCACCCCCGGACCGTTCGGCGCCGGAAAGACCGTTCTCCAGCACACAATCAGCCAGCATGCGGACGTCGACATCGTCGTCATCGCGGCCTGCGGGGAACGCGCCGGCGAAGTCGTTGAAATTCTGCGTGAGTTCCCCCATCTGGAAGACCCCCGCACAGGACGCATGCTGATGGACCGTTCGATCATCATCTGCAATACCTCCTCGATGCCGGTCGCGGCCCGCGAGGCCTCGATCTACACCGCCGTGACCGTGGCGGAATATTACCGTCAGATGGGGCTTCACACGCTGCTGCTGGCGGACTCGACCTCCCGCTGGGCCCAGGCTCTCCGGGAAATGTCCGGACGCCTCGGCGAAATCCCCGGCGAGGAAGCATTCCCGGCTTATCTCGAATCCCGAGTGGCCGCCTTTTATGAACGCGCCGGACTTGTCCGTCTGCGCACCGGCGAAACGGCCAGCGTCACGATCGGCGGAGCCGTGAGTCCTGCCGGAGGCAACTTCGAGGAACCCGTGACACAGGCGACCCTGAAAGTGGTCGGCTGTTTTCTGGGGCTCTCCCGGAAACGTTCCGACGCCCGGCGCTTCCCCGCCATCGATCCGCTGGACAGCTGGAGCAAATATCTGGGCATTGCCGATCACGACGACCTCGAATATGCCCGTTCGATTCTTGTCAGGGGCGACGAAGTCAGCAAGATGATGCGCGTCGTCGGCGAGGACGGCACGGTGATGGAGGACTTCATCATTTACCTCAAAAGCGAGTTTCTCGACTACGTTTATCTCCAGCAGAACACCTTCGACGATGTGGATTGCGCCACCGGGAAGGACCGTCAGATTTCCGTCTTCAGACAGGTGCTGGAAGTCCTGAAATCCGACTTCACGGCGGAGGAGAAGGCTCCCGCCCACCGTTACTTCATGCAGCTCCGCCAGCTTTTCATCGACTGGAATTATATCCGTATGGACAAGCCTGAATTCGCCACTCAGCAGAATGCCATCCGGGAGAAAATAAAGGAAGGCCTTCGCCATGCCTAAGGTATATCATAAAATCATTCAGATCGTCGGCAACGTGATTGCGGTCGAGGCCGATCATGTCCTTTACAATGAACTGGCGGAAGTCTCCGGCTCCGCGGGAAAGTCCCTCGCCCAGGTCATCCGCATGAAAGACAGGAAAGTCTATCTTCAGGTGTTTGCCGGAAGCAGCGGAATCGGGACGGAAGACGAAGTGCGTTTCCTCGGACATGAAATGCAGATTTCGGGTTCCGTCGACCTTCTCGGACGTATTTACAACGGCTGCGGAGAACCCCGCGACGGCCGCGCGCCGATCTCGGACGAAATGATCGACATCGGCGGTCCTTCGGTGAACCCCACCAAACGCACCATTCCGAAAAAGATGATCCGGACGGGCATTCCGATGATCGACGTTTTCAATACTCTTGTCGAATCGCAGAAGCTCCCCATCTTTTCCGTGGCGGGCGAACCCTATAATCCGCTTCTGGCGCGTCTTGCGCTCCAGGCGGAAGTCGATGTCATCATCCTCGGCGGAATGGGGTTGAAATATGACGATTATCTCTATTTCCGCAACGCCCTTGAAAAAGCAGGGGCCCTCTCCCGCGCCGTCATGTTCATCCACACGGCCGCCGATCCGGTGGTCGAATGCCTGATGGTGCCGGACATGTCGCTGGCCGTCGCGGAAAGCTACGCCCTCCGCGGCAAACGCGTCCTGGTGCTGCTTTCCGACATGACGAACTTCGCGGACGCCCTCAAGGAAATCGCGATCACGATGGAGCAGATCCCCGCAAACCGCGGATATCCCGGCGACCTCTACAGCCAGCTTGCCTGCCGGTATGAGAAGGCCGTCGACTTCGAACGCGCCGGATCGATCACCATTCTGGCCGCCACGACCATGCCGGGAGACGACATCACCCACCCGATTCCCGACAACACCGGCTACATCACGGAAGGCCAGTTTTATCTGCGGCACGGGCACATCGAGCCGTTCGGTTCGCTTTCCCGCCTGAAGCAGAACGTCAACGGCAACACCCGCAAGGATCACCGTGCGATCATGGACGCAATGATCCGCCTTTACGCGGAATGCAAGAACACCCGGGAAAAACAGTCCATGGGATTCGCCATGTCCGAGTGGGACAACAAACTGCTCGAATACGGAAAGCTCTTCGAGAGCAAACTGATGGACCTGTCTGTCAATATCTCCCTCGAAGACGCCCTCGATCTCGGCTGGAAGATTCTCTCGGACTGTTTCCTCCCCGAAGAAATAGGCATCAAGACCGACATCGTCAAGGAATTCTGGCCGGAAGCGCGGAAGTGATATGAGCGACAAGTTGAAATTTACGAAAACCGAGATGAAGCTCCAGCAGGAAATGCTGAAGCAGTTCCTCCGTTTTCTGCCTCCGCTGCAGCTCAAGAAACAACAGCTTCAGATGGAGATTCATGCCAGCCGGGAACGTCTGAAACAGATCCGGAAACAGGAGGATGAACTGCTCGATTCCCTTGCTTCGTGGATCGGTCTTTTCCGTGACGAGGCAATGGTGAGGAAGCTCCGGACGGATATCCGTCTGATCAAAATCGAACGGGGCGAAGCCAACATCGCCGGAGTACAGGTCCCGACTTTTAGCGGAGCCGAATTCTCGATGCCCTCCCTCGACCCGATGACGACGGAATGGTACTGGGACGATGCCGCGGAAGCTCTCCGCAAAGCGCTTTCCCTCCGCGCCGCCGCGATCATCATCGGCGAGCAGGAACGGCTTCTCGCGAAGGAACTCAAATCGACGTCCCAGCGCGTGAATCTTTTCGAAAAGGTCAAAATTCCGGAATGCCGGGATAACATCCACCGCATCCGGGTCCAGCTGAGCGATCAGGAAACTTCCGCCATCGTGCGCGCGAAAATCGCCTTGGCGCTCGGGAGCGAAGACGGGGAGGACGAACTATGATTGTCCCAATGGAAAAAGTTACCATGCTTCTCCCGAAAACGGAGAAACATGCCGCGCTCGAGGTTCTCCGCGACCTCGGCATCATGCATATCCAGCCGCAGCAGACCGCCCCCGGACCGGAACAATCCGGCGCGGCCGCCGAAGAGATTGAAATGGCAAAGTTGAAGGAACGTCTGCAGGACTTCCAGCTTCCTCCCGCTTCCGAAATCGGGGGATTCACCAGCGAGGAAATTCCTCTGAAGGCCGCCAAAGCGTTTGCGGAAATCGAAACGGCATCCATCGAATTGGAAAAGCTGGAGTTTGCCATTGCGGCGCTCCGGCCTCTTGGGAATTTCGATCCCGCCCTTCTCGGAGAGCTGGAAAAACGGGGTGTTTATGTCTGCCTCTGTATCGGCGGAGCCCGCGAACAGGAGTCTGTTTCCAAAATGGGTTACCATTGCGTTTCTCTGGTTCCCGCTTCAGTGAGAAGCGTCGGACCCGGGCATTTCGCGATTGTTTCCGACCAGCCGGTCACGGAGAAAAATCTGCCGGTGGCGGAAGTCCCGCTTGACCGTCCATTGTCCGTATATGAAGCCGAGGCCGCCGCAATGCGTGAACGTCTGGGACGTGCGCGGGAGACTCTTGCCGTCCTCAAGGCCGCCATTCCCCGTCTGGAAGAACTGCTGATGCTCAAACGCGAAAAAGTGGAGTTCTTCGCGGCGCATGACTCCATGCTTTCCAGCGGCGTGATCGCCGGTATTTCCGGATTCGTTCCGGTGGAAAGCCTCCCTGCCCTGCAGGAAGCCGTTCAAAAGCACGGCTGGGGACTGGTCCATTCTCCGGCCGATCCGGAGGACGCCGTTCCGACGCTTCTAAAAAAGCCGCGCTGGGTGTCTCTGCTGGATCCCATGATGGACTTCCTCGCCCTCTCTCCGGGATACAACGAGGCGGACGTCAGCATTCCGGTCCTGATCTTCCTGACGGTCTTCTTCGGCATTCTGATCGCCGATGCGGTCTACGGCCTCCTGTTCCTCGTCATCGCCGTCGCCCTCCTGCTGACCAAGGGACGCACCAATCCTGCCGTCCGCCTGCCTGCCGGACTCTTCCTTCTCTTCAGCCTTTCCGCGCTGACGTGGGGGATTCTGACAGGCAATTACGGCGGCATCGAGTGGCACGGACTTCCCTACCTCGCCGAAGGTCCGGAAAAAGACAACCACATGAAACTCGTCTGTTTCGCCATCGGAATGATCCACCTCTCGATCGGCCATGTGCTGAGAATTTTCAGGCATCCGGTCATCCGCAACATTCTGGCGCAGATCGGGTGGATCATGATTCTGGTCGGCAACTTCATGCTCATCGCCTTTCTCCTTTCCCTCATCCCCGGACCGCTTCAGAAATGGGTGGTCTGGAACTATGCGATCGGGTTTGTCCTCCTTGCCATCGGAGAGATTGAGCTGAACAACATTTCCACGCTGCTCTCCTGTCCGCTGGAAGTGATGAGCAGTTTTTCCGACGTTCTTTCCTACATCCGTCTGTTCGCCGTGTGTCTGGCCGGATATTATCTGGCCAAGGTCTTCGACGATATTTCACTCGGGATGATGCATTCCGTCGCGGGTGTTATTTTCGGATCGATCCTGATGCTGATAGGACATCTGATGAACATCGCTCTCGGCGGACTAGCAATCCTGGTCCACGGCGTCCGACTCAATACGCTCGAATTCTCATCCCACAGCCAGATCCGCTGGTCCGGATTTCCCTTTACCCCATTTCGCAGAAAAACCACTGACAAAGTGTCTTAACCCAAAAATATTCAACTTTCAAGGAGAAGCATCATGAACAACATTATCAATGATCCGCAACTGGCCTTCCATCTTTCGCAATTCAGCGCGTATCTGGCCGTCGGTCTGGCCGCTGTCGGCTCTCTGATCGGCTGCTGCCATGCCGGAGGCGCCGCCCTCGGCTGCTGGAAACGGTCCTATCAGAACAACCGGCCCGCGCCCTTCGCCCTCTCCATTTTCGCAGGAGCCCCGCTGTCCCAGACGATTTACGCCATGATCCTCATGATGATGCTCACGGGCAAGGCGACTCCGGAAAATCCGGCGCTGTTCACCCACTTCTGCATGGGACTCTTCGGAGG
>CAYWZD010000193.1:0-7480 GCA_964462755.1 uncultured Victivallales bacterium
GCTGGACATTGTCCTGCGGATAGTCATTCCGGAGTTCACTGTAGTTGGGACGGGGGGAGTCGTTGTTCAGCGCGTTGTAGTTCGGACGGTTGTTGCCGCTGTTGTTGTGATAGTAGCGGCGCTGGTTGTCCTGATAGTCGTCATCGTAGGACCCGCGGCTGTTATTGTTCTGCTGTCCGGGCTGGAAGCGGCGGCGCTGATTGTTGTTATTGTTGTAGTTGTTGCCGCTGTTGTTATTGCGGCGGTTATTGTTGTTGAAGTCCTGACGCTGATTGCCGGGCTGCTGGTTTCTCCGCTGCTGATTCTGGTTGTTATTGTTGTTCTGCTGCTGCCGCTGCTGTTGCTGCTGTGGTTGCTGCGGACGGCGGTTTTCATAAGAGGGAGAATCCTGCTGTGGTTGCTGCGGACGGCGGTTTTCATAGGAGGAGGAATCCTGCTCCTGCTGGAAGGTGTCGTATTCATCGGGATTCTGTGCGGGCGGGGCGGGTTCCACATAAGTGGCGCGGATGGGCTCCGGAGCGGGCACATATCCATCGTCGTCATCTTCCGGCGGACCGAAGGAGGCGGCGGCGACCGGCTGTGAGGAGGTCGGGACAACCAGAAGATCGGGCTGGGCGTTCTCGAAGAACTCCTGATCCTGTTCACGAGCGGGTTTTGCTTTCGGGGCGGACGGAGCGGGCTGAGGAGCGGGTTCGTTCGTCTCTTTCATGACAGGAGGCGTTGCAACTTTCGGTGCAACTGCTTCGGACGCTTCCTGGGGGGCGGCGGGTGCCGGAGCCGGAGGCGGTACGGGCGCGGGAGTATCAAACGCTTTCGGAGCGGTTTCCTGTGTCGGTATGGAATTCTGCGCCGGAGTCACATCTCCGTCTGTTTTTTTGATTTCAGCATTTTCTGTATTCTGATGACGGGGAGGTCTGCCGCGTCTTTTCGGGGCAGGAGGCGTGTTGTTGTTCTGATCCATTAGGGTACTCCTGGATTTTTTGGATTATCGAAAGTTGTTTTTGATTGTTTCTTCAAGGATGGCGCATTGCTCGCGGAGGGATTCCAGCGATCCGTTATTGACCAGCCCGTAGTCGGCGAGTTCCAGCTTTTTGTCCGCCGGGAACTGGGAACGGATTCTTTTTTCCGCATGTTCCTGTGTCCACCCTCTGGCAAGGAGACGTTCCATCTGAATTTCCGTGGCGGACCATACGGCGACGGTCGCGTCCATTTTCGGAGACCAGTGCGCCTCAAAAAGCAGAGTCGCCTCGATCATGATGAAATCCTTGTTCCGAATCTGGGCCGCCGCCATTTCCAGACGGAGCTGTATCTCCGGATGGAGGACGGAATTGAGCCATTGCCTTTCTTTTTCATCGTTAAATATTTTTTGCGCGATTCTGGAACGGTCCGGCGTTCCGTCTTCCGAAATGACTTCAGCACCCCACCGGGCCGTCAGCATTTTTACGAAGGGGGTGCAGGACTCCTCGTAAATTTCATGACAAATCCGGTCCGCGTCAAGGCAATGCCATGCGCTGAGACTGCTGAAATAATTCAACACGGCGGATTTGCCGCACCCGGGACCTCCGGTAAGTCCAATCCGTTTCAAATATTCTCTCCTGAATCAATTCCGGCAAAGGGAAAACCCGTGAAAGCAAGCCGGATGGTATACAGTAAAAATGCAAGCAGTTATTCCATGACAAGAAGTTGGGGAGAAAACCGCTGATCCGTAAAAACGGTGCATAATAACGGGAAAAATTAACCGATCAATACTATACTTTATCATAAACCGCGCTATATTCAAGTGGAAAAATTATTTTTTGTTAAAAAGGAGTGAAAAAATCAATGAAACAGGTTCGCACACAGGAAATCGCTTCCGGAAAATGGCTGGCTCTCAACCAAATTGAATATGTCGACAACCGCGGCGTCAAACGGACATGGGAATCCGTCTCCCGGAAACACTCTTCCGGCGCGGTTGCAGTCATCTGCACCCTCAAGCCGTCTGGCAGACTGATCCTGGTACGTCAGTACCGGCCCCCGGCGGACGGCATGGTCATCGAATTCCCCGCGGGATTGGTCAATCCGGGCGAAAATCCCGCCGAAACCGCCGTCAGGGAACTGCGGGAGGAAACCGGATACCGGGGCCGTTTGCTACGCCTCATTCCGGATGCCTTCAGCTCTCCCGGCCTGAGTTCGGAAATCGTGCGACTGGCCGTGATGGAGGCCGATGAGAAGGAACAGACGGACCTGACCACGAATTTTGACGACGCCGAAGATATTGAAACGATTCTGGTCGAAGCGAACGATCTGGAGAGATTTCTACAGAATGCCGCCGCGCATGACGACCTGATCGACGGTCGTGTTTCCGCGTATTCCGTCGGATTGAGCGTTGCCCGTCAGGTTCCCTCCTAAGGGGAAAGACGGCCTTATCCCTCAATAAAATGAAAGCGGGGGAAAAGTTCCTGAAAGAATTTTCCCCCGCTCCTTTGCCGGTTTTCCGGGCTGAAACTGTTTTTATATCCGTGGCAAGTTACTTTGCCTTGATGTCCGGTTTGATTTCCTCTTTGACGATGGTGGCGGGAACTGTCGTTGTTTTCTGCGTCGCCGGAGGAACGGCAGCCTGCGGTTTTACCGGAACGGACGGCTGGGGAATTGCCAGCGGTTTGGAATGAACCGGCGGGGTCGGTTTTACCGGAGGCGTGACGGGCGGAGCCGAAGGCACGGGCAGGGGAGGAGCAGATTTTTTCTGCAGGGGCAGCGGCATCTTCGGCTGGGGCTTCTCCGCAATTTTCACAGTCATTTCGGTAATGACTTTACGGGCTTCGGGAGTCAGGACCGCTTTTTTGAGCCAGGTATCGAACAGTTCGACTTCCCATGAAGTGGCATCGGTCTGTTTGCTTTTGTAGATGGGCAGAAGCTCTCGAAAGAGTTTTATCTGGGCATCGGCGTTTTTCCCGGAGGCCAGCAAAGCGGACGCCTCAAGATATGCGGCAATACAGCGGATGAAGACATCCTTGGATTGTTTGAAGCCGTCGTTTTCGAGGAGCTTGACCGCATCGGCGTAACGGTTCTGGACAATATAGAGTTCCGCGAGGTTCAGCGCCGTGATCGGCTGAAAACCGGCCTTGAGAATTTTTTCATAAGCGGCGCCCGCCTCATCGAGTTTGCCGAGATAGGAAGTTGCCAGGGCGATTCCTTCCAGAATTTCGGGCTCGTTTGCAAGTTTCGGGTCGGCGGCAAGCTTCCGGAGGTCTTCCAACGCCTGCGCGTATTCCTTCCTGAGGAGAAGGATGGAGGCGCGGATGTTACGGGTATCGATGTCATTCGGGTTTTCCTGAAGAATTTTGGACGTGAGCGCAATCAGGTCCTGATAACGGTGGGTCAGGAAAAGAATTTCCACCATGCTTTGCTGGTATTGTTTGTTTTTTCCGGAGATGGCGTAGGCCACCTTGATGTCGTCGACCGCTTCATCCGGGCGTCCGGAACGCGCCTTGATGAGCGCCAGTTCGCGGTAGGGATAGGGAACGGCCGGATTCCGTTTCAGGGATTCGTTGAACATTTCCTCCGCGGCCGCCGAGTTGCCCCGGCGAAGTTCGACCAGTCCCATGAAATAAGGAATCAGGGAGCTGTTCGGATCAAGCGTCTGTTCCCGTTTGAGTTCAACAAGGGCGGCGTCGAAATTGCCGTTCTTGAAATAGGACTCGAAAGCGCGGTGAATGATCTTCATGACTTCCACGCGGATCTGAGGCATCCGTGAGGAAACGGCAAAGGCTTTCTTCAGGGCGTCGAAGCCTTTTTCATTCTCGAACTGAGCGTAGTAGATGGCGCCCAGCGTGCAGAGATGGGCGGGGTTTTTCTGATAATCCGGGATGCTCATGATCTGCTTGGCGGCGGCATCCAGGAAAATTCCGTTGCGGAGCCAGAATTCGGCCAGGGCCGCCTTGGCTTCGGGAAGTCCGCCGTCTGCGGCCGCGCGATAATGCCGGGCCGCGGTGATGCCGTCGGATGCCATCCCCTGTCCGAGATCGGCCATGTAGCCGAGGAGGAGATGGGCTTTCAGGCTTTTCTCTTCATCCGCTTCCTTATTGAGCTGTCCGATGACCGCCTTGAACTGTTTTTCCCGTTCTTTCTCATCCCTTGTCTGAAGCGCCTTTATATACATGGTTTCACCCTCGGAAATGAAGACAGAGGGCGTTTTAAGCGCTGCTTTCGGGGGCGGCGGTGGCTGTGGCGCCGCCGGTTCCGCGGAAGGGCGGAACGGAGTGCAGGAGGAAAGAACTACAAGAGAAAAGGCGATACCCGACGAAATCATTTTCGTAACCATACCGGAACCTCCCTGGTAAAAAGCATCAATGTCTTTTAGTTTTCAACATGCCGACGCCCATGCTCAGGATGAAAACCAGACATGCGCAGAGCACGATTGTTGCTCCGGCCGCTGTTCCAGCCCACTCCTGGGCGGAGATCAGCAGCCCCGCTATACCGGAACATACACCAATTATGATGGAAATCCAGAACATTTCCCCGGAACTTTTCGATAAATTTCGTGCCGCGGCCGCCGGAACGATCAGGAGCGCCGTCACAAGGAGCACTCCGACCGCTTTGACGCAGAAGATCACCACCAGGGAAAGCAGCAGGACATGGGCGTATTCGTAAAATGCCACATGCACCCGGTGAATCCGGGCGAGCTGGGGGTTCAATCCGATTGCGATCATGCGGTTGAATGCGAAAATCTGGAACAGGAAAAATACACAGGTCAACAGGAAGAGCGCCAGAATTTCATTCCGGCTGATGGTCAGGATGTCGCCGTAGAGGAACATCTGCATGTCTCTCGCGACATTCGGATTCCGGCTCACCAGCGCCAGACCGAACGCCACCACCGCCGAGAAGAACACTCCGATCACAGTATCCGAAGACAAGGCGGTTTTCCGCTTCAGGAACATGATCCCCGCGCCGATCGCCAGCGCCAGCAGCGGCATTGTCACATCCGGGCTGACCGCGAAGATGAGTCCCAGCGCCACGCCCGCAAAAGTACTGTGTCCGATCGCGTCGGAAAAGAATGACATCCGGAAGTTCACCACATGGATTCCCGCCGCGGCCGAAAGCGGCGCGCAGAGGAGGATTCCGAGAAACGCCTCCTGCATGAAACGGTATTTCATACAGTCGAAAGGAAGCAGTCCGATCCAGTCGCAGAGTGTGTTCAGCAGGATTTGCATGAGCATTTTCCTTTCTCCCTGTAAATATTCATGCTGCCGACATGGAGGCCGAACGTTTCGTGAAGCACCTCCGGAGTCAGCACCTTGGCCGGTTCTCCCGCCGCAAATACTTTCTTGTTGATGCAGATCACATGGGATGCATGGGCGGCGACCATGGAAAGATCGTGGCTGATCATCAGCTGCGTGAATCCGCGTTCCCTGCGGAATTTCTCCAGCAGTTCGCAGCAGAGCTGTTCCCCCTTGAAGTCCACCCCTGCCTCGGGTTCGTCCAATACCATGAGTTCCGGTTCCTGCATCAGGGCCTGCGCCAGAAGCACCCTCTGGAGTTCGCCTCCGGAGAGTGCGCCCAGCGCGCGGTTTGCCGCCTGTGCGCATTCCACGGAATTCAGATATTCCAGACATTTTTCACGGAATTTGCGGGAGATTCCGAAGAATACGGGACGCCGGACGGAGCCGCCCGCGAGAAATTCGATGACGGTCAGCGGCATGTCGCGGTCGAAGTTCAGCTTCTGCGGGACATATCCGAAACGCGGCGGTTTTTTCGTGAATTGTCCCGTCCGGCTTCCGAACTCGATTTCTCCTTTATAGGGGAGTTCTCCGAGGATCGCCCTTGTCAGGGTGGTTTTCCCCGCTCCGTTCGGGCCGACGATCGCCGTGCACATTCCGTACGGGATCGAAGCGGTCACGTTTTCCAGAATATCGACACTTCCGATCCGCACCGAGAGGTCCCGGATGCGGATGGCGGTATGGGTAGCGCAGGAGCACTGGTGGACGTCATGGCTCATTTTGCAAAGAGTCCCCGGATGATTTTCAGATTGTTTTCCATGACTTTCTCATAATAGTCGTCGGGGGCGTTCTCAGGACCGTTTGCCACGGGGTCCAGACGGACGGTTCGGATGCCGCATTCCTTTGCGAGAGCTTCCGCCGTGCGGGCCGGATACTGCGGTTCCGTGAAGATGACCGATATGTTTTCTTCCTTGATTTCATGAATGAGATTCTTCATTTCCGCGGCGGACGGAGCGGTTTGTCCGTCGGAAATCGTTGCCGCCACTTCCAAGCCGAGCGGTTTGGCCAGATAATCGAAAATTCCATGCTGGGCGATGATCGAGTTCCCTTTCACGCGGGACGAAAGAGCCTCGATCTGTTTTTTCAGAACATTCAGTTTTTCAAGGTAAGCCTTTGCGTTCGCACGGTAGCGGGCGGCATTGGAGGGGTCCGCCTTTTCAAGTCCCGCGGCAATATTTCCGACCATTCCCATGGCGGTGACCGGGGAAGCGAAAAGGTGCGGATTCAAGCCTCCGTGAGAGTGTTCGTGCCCGTGTTCATGCTCTTCTGCTTCCGCGTGATTATGCCCGTGTTCATGACCGCAGCCGCACTTGCTCTTCAATGCGTGGAGTCCCTTCGTTGCATCGATGATGACGGCGTTCGGATTCATTTTCGCGAGGGGTTTCAGGACGAAATCGTCAAGCCCCATGCCGTTGCGCACGAGGATCAGGTTTTTCGTTCCCAGTTTCCGCATGTCGGCGGGAGTCAGCACATAGTCGTGCGGACATCCCGTGCCGGGAGGAACGACCAGTTCCACACGCACGCCCGGACAGTTTTTCGTCAGATTTTTCGTGAAGAGATAGACCGGGTAGGTCGTGCAGAAAACGGATCTTTCTTCCGCTGCGTACAATGACAATGCACAGACGGCCGAAAGCAGGATGAACCAGAGTTTTTTCATGGAAGGGTCTCCTTGTATTTTGATTTTTTTTTGCCTGTCCGGGAAACGGCGGAGGGATGGCATTCGATGGAAAGGCCGTCACAGCTTCCGCAACGGCGGATGGTATGTTCACGGGCAAACGTTTTCCAGTGTTTGCGCTGTTTTTCGTTCAGAAAACCGACTCCGCCGCAGAGGGGGCAAGTTTCCCTGAGCGCGTGGAGGATGGCTCCCCGGATGAATTCCGATTTGTTGGGCAGTTTCTCCAGAGCGACCAGCAGTTCATCTTCGGCTTTGAAGGAAATCACCGTGTTTTTTTTGTCTTCCCTCATAGAAAAAATCCTTTCATTCAACACGGTACAGTAATACAAAGTAATATTTTGTCAAGGGGGATCCAAAAAATTGAACACAATATTTACAGAGAATAAGCGAAAAAATCCCTGTCACGGCTGAACACCGGACAGGGAAGGCAATGCATCAGGGAAACGATTTTGGGGGGATCAGTCCTTGAACTCGTATTTTTCGCCGTAGCCGTAGTGTTCGATCACGTAATCGACATCCTTGTCGCCGCGTCCGCTGCAGTTGGCGAGGA
>CAYWZD010000194.1:0-1804 GCA_964462755.1 uncultured Victivallales bacterium
GCGTGCTTCCGGAGAAACTCCGGAGAAATGCTTTTCGGTGAACGCCCGCCATGCGGCTTTCCCGCAGGCGTTCAATTCCATTTTCTGGGGCATTGGTATTACATTGATCTTCATTTGTTTCTCTGTTTGTCTTCCAGATTTAGTCCGGTCATTCAGCTTAGCTGCTTCCGGAGTTTCGTCCCGTAAAATATCTTTTGGGACAGTCGGGGGATTCGAATTGTTCCGTGCGTATTGTTTTTTGTCGCCGTTGCTCCGTGTTTCTATAAGATTTCTCCGGCGGGGCCGACCCGGAATTTTGTTCCGGGCTGACCCCGCCTGATCCATCCATTCATTTTTTTTGGGGGGGGAGAGAGAAATGAATGAATGTAGGAGAAAATTATTTTTCCAGTATCTTATATTCGAAGTCGTCGACCCAGACTTTTCCGGAACCCTGCGACTGAATCAGCACGCTGACCTCGTAATAGGTCGGATACGGGAAGTCGTAGACGAGCTGTTTCCACTCGGTATCGCTCGGGACGACATACGGGCTCCACTGGCGGTCGGAGCCGCCGAAGCGTCCGCGTCCTTCGACGGCAAGGCGGACGCCGTTGCCTGTCCAGGGTTTTTCCGACTTCACCCAGAAGGATATTTGCACTTTTCTGGCGGAGGCGGAGGCGCCGTTATATCCCAGGAAAACGGAAGAACTGCCGTTGCCGTCGAAACGGAGCGAGAACTTGTCGTCGCGCCCGAAAGTCTTGTCCCATGCTCCGCCGTCCCAGATCAGTTTTCCGGGAGTGTTTTCCACATTCCCGCCCTGCTGAAAACGGTTGAGCCCGTTGACATAGAAGGGACGCTCGACCGCGGGATCGAGATTGGGAAGGAGCTGCGACTGCTTCATCAGGGCGTCCGCGGTGGCCGCGGGGGTTCCGAAGATGCGGAACTTTTCCCGGAAGGTGTTCCCCGTTTTGAAATCGTTTTCCGCCAGGGGCTTTCCGTTCCGGAGGGGACGATACCAGAAGTGCATGTCCCAATACTGGCAGCAGGAATCAAGAACGAATTCATAGTTCTGTCCGGCTTCTCCGGCGTCGAGGAGTTCGAACGAGGGGCAGACCACCGATTCCGGATAGAGAATGAAATACAGCTTTTTATGCAGAATCATCCGGTCGTTCCAGCTCTGCCAGAAAACGCTGCCGCCCGGCTTGTAGGAAGGCTTCTGGAAAGACTGGTAGAAATGATGGACCGGCCAGCGGTAGGGTTTGCCGTCATTGAGCTTCACCAGCGCCATTTTGTAGGGAGACGAGGCTGTGCTCCAGTTGAAGTAATTGACGTTGACGGAATTGTCGGCGGTTGGCATGGAATTGTAGGGATACAGGTTGAGGAAATAGATGGAATTCCTCCGGAGGATTTTCGTTTCGCTGTTGTCGCGCTTGAACGTGATCCATTTGTCCGCGTCATAGACATAGCCATCCTGTTTCGCGTCATAGCTCAGGGTGAGTTTGACCTCGCCTTTGAAGGCCACCGCCCCCTTGCCCGCGACCACCACGACCCCTTCGACCTTGTCCCCGGCCGCCGCAAGGCTTTTCCACATGCTGGCACGGGAGACGTTGTCGAAGACGAACGACCAGGCGGTCTGGGCGCGATAGCCGGGCATGAACTTGATGTCGGTCAGCCATGCGGCGGTTCCGTGCGACTGAAACGCGATCGGCTCATCTCCGTCGAAAATCACGGCCGAAGAGCTTCCTCCGCGATGCCAGTTGACCACCTTGAAATCGGGTCTTTTCCGTGCGGGAATATCGATGCTTCCGGAAGCCTTCGAGGTCTCCAG
>CAYWZD010000194.1:1904-7462 GCA_964462755.1 uncultured Victivallales bacterium
GCGAAGTCGTAGCCGGGTTCATTTTCCACAACATGATAGTTCAGCGGCCAGTAAGGCGTCGGAGGCGAGAATTTTTTGCCCGGCGCGGTAATAGTGAACGTTCCCTTGATCTCCTGATCGGAACCGGCCGTTTGCGGAAACATCATGGAGCCCCAGTTGTTTTCGCTGTTCCCTTCGAGAAGGAGGGCGTCGCCCTGACGGGTGTTTTTCAATCCGCTGATCGATGCCGGGTCCGGGAGATTCGCGCCCATACAGACGGCGAATCCCAGAAATGCGGACAATGCGGCAGCGTGTTTGAAAATGATCTGTTTCATGCTGAAATCCTTTTCAGTTTATTTCTCCGCGTTTACAACGACTCCGACGCCCGAGATACGGGCTGTTCCCTCGACGACCTGAAAGAACAGACTGCCGTCCTCGTAAGGCTTCAACTTCAGTTGGAACGGGTATGTCTTCATTTCCTTGTCGAGCTTGATGGGCTCGACTCTGCGCTTGATCTCATTCTTGGCCGGCCGGTTGTCTCCGGGAGCGCGGACCCAGCTGTCAAGCCAGATATTCAGTGTGCCGTTTCCGGAGGCGGTGACGGTTCCGGAAAGCCGCATGGTAGCCGCCGAGACCGGAACGCCGACATAGGAGGCGAGGTAGCCGCCGTTCTGGAGTTCGATCTGGTTTCGGTTATGTTCGCCTTCAATCAGCGTGACCTTGTTTCCGCCCCAGCGGTGCGGGAAACGCGCCTTGAGATTTTTGTTTTCCACAATCTCCGCGAAATTACCGTTCCGCATGATGTTTTTGCCGATGATGGCGCGGCGGAAAAGGGCGGGGTTGGGATTGGTGATGCCGTCAAGAGAGCTTTCCTCGAGCGATTTCGGCGGCTGAAGGTTCTGGCAGGTGCGGCTGAGATGGATTCTCCATTCCTGTCCGTTTGCCATTTTCAGGTTCATGGAAGAGGCCGGGATTCTCATTTCGATCACATAGCGGTCTTTGAAGACCGTGGTCTTGACTTCGGCATTGGACTCGAACTCGGGGGATCTTGCCTTGGCGTCATAGTAGACTCCGGCGCTGTTGACCACCCACTGGTAATAATCCGCGCTGTTGTCGGGCGGAACAATGAACACTTCGATGCAGTCATCCGTCCAGACACTGCCGTCGTGCTTTTTTATCTGCGCTTTCACCGGAGCCCAGGCATGTTCCGTCATCGCTTCGATGCCGATATACCAGTTGTCCTTGTCATACAGGATCTTCGTCCTGGTTTCCTCGACGGGCGCTCCGGGTTTGTTGTTTTCCGAACTGGTCAGGAATCCTATAATGAGTTCTGCCTTGCGCCAGTCCTCCTCATTCAGCTTGCCGTCGATGACGATTTTGCCGCCGGTTTCCTGAGCCGGAATATTGTTCTGTCCGGCCATGACTTTCTTCAGTTCATTGGCTTCCTTGGCCCAGTAGGTTTCCAGATAGTTGCGGTCCGCCGCGATTCTCCGTTTCAGGACCGGATCGTTGACGGCAAGCTTGTCCGCCTCGGCAAGGAAATCCTTCAGGCGCTTTTCCGCACCGGGCACGGTCAGGCAGTAGGCGATGCGTTTCGGGCCGCCGTAGAGGGCGTGGCCGGGAGCCCCTTCCCAGAGTTCGCGACGGTATGCCTGATATTTTTTCATGGGCTCGCGCGCCGCGCCGTAGTAGATGTCATAGGCCTCGTTCAGAAGCTTTTCCGCATCCAGACTGCTGTCCCATGTCATTTTGGAGGCGACATAGTAGAAAGGCCAGTTGCTCGAAAGAATCTGGAGGTCCTTGTTGGTGCAGTCTTCGAACCACTGATCGAGCTTATGCTTTTTATACAATTTGAGATCGTGACCGAGGGTGTATTCCATCGGCGCGTAGGGAGAGCTGGAGTAGGAATAGAAGTCGAAGAGTTCCATCCGGGGACAGATTTCCTTCCAGTCGAGGAAAAGCTTGTAGAGCTTGGCGTTGTAGTCACACTTCGGATCGTCGAAGTTATGGACGTAGCAGCGTTGATGGGGGCAGTAACGTCCGAGAACGCGCTTGTCATAGCGGATGGAAGGATCGGTCGGCAGATCGCGGAATTCGCTGTAGATTTCCACCGAGATGATCGCTTCCGGATGGACTTTCAAGATTTCGTTCGCGATTTCGCTGGTGAAACGGTGGGCCAGATTGGAAATCTGGAATTTGCCGTCGCTGGTCCCCATCTTGATGCATTCCGGACATTGACACCAGTTTCCGCGGCGATAGGTGGAATCGTTGAAGCTGACCATGTATTCGGGCGTGTAGGGGAGGATCTTCGATGCGTAGTCCACCAGCATTTTCCGGACTTCGGGATTGGCCAGACAGCGCTGGGAACGGTCTTCGCATACTCTCTTTCCATCCACCATCGGAAAATATTCCGGATGATCCTTGAAAAGATATTTTGGAATGGCGTTTTCAAAGGTCATGTGCCCGCCTCCGCCGCTGAGCGGCTTGTTGCCGCAGGCGAAGGTGTCAAGCAGTGACTCCTGCGGGTTCGGCGTCACATTCACGGCGTATTGAACTTTGTTGCGTGCCAGCCAGACACGGACGTCTTCCAGTTTCCACGGCTTGACGGACATTTCCCAGCAGCTGATGGTGCGTCCGGAGAAGTCCGGCTCCTGAAAATCGTTGATGTCGCCCAGCTTCAGTTCCGGCTTTTTCGGAATGTATTCGCCGTCCGGGCCGGGATGGAACCAGCGGACTCCGAGGTATTTTTCCAGAAACGTATAGGTCCCGTAGAGAACGCCGACCGGTTTTTTCCCGGCGATGATGATTCTTTTGTCGGCCGGGTCCGTCCTGATGTAAAAGGCTTCGTCGCTGGAGGCCTTTTCGAGCTGGCTGTACATGTCGCCCGGAATCAGAAGTTTGCCGTTTGCAAGGGTGGCAAGAAGGATTTCGGTATAGCCGGACTTCCCCTTCATCCGGAAGAATTCAGCCGGATTGACGACTCGCAGAGTATCTTTTGCACCGGTGATTTTTCCAAGATAACTCTGCAATTCGGCAACGGCGCGCATTTCCGGCCGGGTCGCATTGGCGTCGAAATGAATCAAGGTATTGGATTTGCCGTTCGCGGCCAGCGGAAATTCAGCGGCATTGCACCATGAACAGATTCCGAATGCGATGGCCGGCAGCAACAGTTTTTTCAGGTTTTTCCTCATCTCTCTTCCTTTCCTTGCTGATAGAGGTTTCTCCCATGCGGTTCAGTATGGGAGGTCATGGATTATTTCTTCTCGGCAGATGGCGTTTTTTCCGCATCCGCGTATTTGACAACGATGTTGTCGACGTCGACCCCTTCCGTCGAAGTGACAAAAAGCCCCAGATATTCATTGGAATTACCGTCATACGGATAGCTCTCGTTGAAATCGATCCACTCCTTCGAACTCAACTTTACATTGGTTCCCACCTGCGGGGTCTTCAGATACTTGCCCGTCTGCTTGTTGTAGCACAAGCGGTAGACGCCGATGGCGCCGTTGCCGCGCAGTTTCATGGAAATCCGGATGGTCCCGGAATTCTTGAGGGCGATTTTCTGCATGACGATAGCCATTTTATTGCTTTTGATGCGGAAGAAGCGATTCCCGGAAGCCGCGTCGCCTTTTCCGAGAAGCACGGTGCCGGTCTGGCTGTGGAACTCCCAGTCCTGCGGCGCTTCTTCCGTTTCGAATGTCCAGGGCGCCATCTGGCGGCATTCCGCGGGATCGACAGAGACTTCAAAATCGCCGTTCTTGATCAGGCCGCTGTCGGTTGCGGCAGGGGCGGGGGCTTCTGCCATGGCAAGGGTTCCGGACAGAAGGGCTGCAAGTGCGGACAGCGTGTGTTTCATGGTAGGGTTCATCATTGCTTTCTATCTCCATTGCTTTGATGATGGTTTGGATTATGGGAAAACAGTCAGGATTTCCGTTTATTCTTTCCAGCCCCAGGGCCAGTATCCTTCCGCGTTGCTGTTGGGCGGGTTGAAGATCATCAGTTTGCTGGACTTGATGCTTTCGGCATGTCCGTCGCAGAAGCCGAAGACTCCGGAATTCATGTGGCGGTATGTGGGAACACCGTCGCGTCCGTAGGAGGCATACGAGGCGTAGTTTGCATTCATACAGTCTGCGATCATGGCCACGCTGGAAGCTCTTTTCACCGAGGATGGGATAAAGTAGCGCGCACTGTCATCCGAAGCCTTCCAGTATTTCCATATCCACGAATAGGAACGGTAAATCGGGTAGCCGAGGTGGGTGAAAATTCCGATATTGACCGGTTCCGAGGCATTCGCCTTGTCTCTTTCGCCCGGACACCGGAAAACGCCCCACGCCATTTTAGAGGATCTCTTCGGATCGTTCGTGTTCCAGTCCAGATAGCCCAGCGAATAGGTGTCGCCCTTGCCCAGACGCGTGGCCCAGGTGGTAGCCCATGGACCTCCTACCTTGAAAGAACTGTAGCCGAGCGTCCAGTCCTTGCAGTCCAGACTGTAAGTGATGAGCGCGGCGGCGATTGACTTCTGGTTTCCCATGCAGACGGTTCGGTGTCCCGCCTGTCTCGCCTGATTCAGCGCGGGCAGAAGCATGGATGCCAGAATCGCGATGATGGCAATCACGACCAGGAGTTCGATGAGTGTGAAAGAACGCGGACGGCGCCTGACATTGCTCGGGTTTTCTGTCTTCATGTTTGTCTTCTCCTTAAGAACATCATTTTTGGAATCTGAACCTGAACCTATTTTACTTCCGTTTTTGCTGAAAGGTTCTGCTTCTGTTTTCATCGGAAGCATTCCCGTCCGTCGGAGTGTCATGGAAGACTGTGTCTTTTCTTCGACAATACAGCCGGGCTGTTTGTTCATTGAACAGGAGATGCGGGGTTTTCCGATTTCCGGCTTGCGCGACTTCCCTGAATTGCCCGCGCGGCGTCTGTCCGTATACCCGAAGGAGATGATTCCCATTTTTCCGGTTACCATGATACAGCCTCTTTTTTAAGCGCAGTTCATATAAGTATACATATATTATAATCCATTGGACGATTTAGTCAATAGGCATATTCAACAAATCTGAAAAAATTTTTTCAGTTGATTTTTTCTTGAATTTCATGCGGACCCCTTGACATTTTCCGGAAGAGGAATATAATAATCAGAGTATATACTTATGTAAACTATGACGGGGAAGTCAAAAAGAGAAGGCTTCGGATCATGTCAATTCAGTCGGATGGAACACCGGAAATTCTGAATCAGCTCAATAAAAATGAACTGATGCCTCTGTACTATCAGATAGGCAATCAGCTCAAGGAGCAGATCCTTTCCGGCAGATTGGCGCCGGGTTCGAAACTTCCCGCCGAAGATTCTCTTGCGCGCCAGTTCGGCGTGGCAAAACTGACTCTGCGCAACGCTCTCGGAAAGCTGGCGCAGGAAGGTCTGATCAAACGTTTCAAGGGCAAAGGAACCTTCATTGCCGATGAAATCTGCGGGAAGGAAAAAACCGTATCGGTCATTTTCGATTTTCACGATCAGGTCATGCCGTCCACCATCGCCAAGATTCTTTCCGGTATCATCATGCGCCTGAATCAGGAAAAAAACT
>CAYWZD010000195.1:0-7423 GCA_964462755.1 uncultured Victivallales bacterium
CCGTCTTGTTCATCTTCCAGTTTCCTGCGATAAAGACCTTTCTGGCCATTGTAAATACTCCTAGGTTGGCAGTGATGATTCAGCGGTTGGTCAGGGCGTCGACGCCCGGAAGGACCTTGCCTTCCAGGAATTCGAGGGAAGCGCCGCCGCCGGTGGAAATGTGGGACATCCGTTCGGCAAGGCCGCTCTTGTTGACCGCGGCGACGGAATCGCCGCCGCCGATGATGGAGACGCCGCCTTTGTCCTTGACCTCGGCGACCGCCTTGCAGACACCCAGGGTTCCGGCCGCGAATTTCGGCATTTCGAAGCAGCCCATCGGGCCGTTCCAAACCACCGTTTTGGCATCCTTGATGGCCTTGGCATAGAGCTCGACCGTCTTCGGGCCTATGTCGAGAGCCATCCAGCCGTCCGGAACATCCTGTCCGACGGTCTGCGTATTGGCTTCGGCGTCGAACTTATCCGCGGCGATGTTGTCGACGGGCAGAAGGAAGCCGACTTTGAGTTCCTTGGCCTTTTCGATCATCTGGCGGGCGTAGTCAAGCTGATCCATTTCGCAGAGGGAGTTGCCGACGTTGTGGCCGAGCGCCTTCAGGAAGGTATAGGCCATGCCGCCGCCGATGATGAGAGTGTCGACCTTGGTGAGGAGGTTCGTGACCACGGCAAGCTTGTCGGAAACCTTCGCGCCGCCGAGAATCGCCACGAACGGACGGATCGGTTTTTCAATGGCGTTGCCGAGGTATTCGAGTTCCTTTTCCATCAGGAATCCGGCCACGGAAACGGGCATGTATTTGGTGATGACGGCAGTGGACGCATGGGCGCGGTGAGCGGTTCCGAACGCGTCGTTGCAGTAGATGTCGCCATAGGAAGCCAGCTTTTTGGCAAGCTCTTTCTGCTTTTCCTTGAGGGCGGCCTTGGCGGCCTTGTAGTCTTCGTCGGACTGGCCTTCCGCCTGTTTGACCTTGGCCTGCTCTTCCTTATAATAGCGGGTGTTCTCGAGCATCAGGATCTGGCCGGGCTTGAGGGCGGCGGCTTCCTTGTCGGCCTTGCCGCAGTCGGCGGCGAAGATCACGGGCTTGCCGAGGAGCTTGGAAAGATATTCGGCCACCGGCTTGAGGGTGGTGTCGGAGGTGATGCCCTTTTCGTCGGGACGTCCGAGATGGCTCATGAGGACCAGGGAACCGCCGTGGTCGAGCACGTAGTTGATGGAGGTCAGGGCGCCCTTGATGCGGGTATCGTCCTTGATGACGCCTTCTTTGACGGGGACGTTGAAGTCGACGCGCATGACGACGCGTTTGCCCTTCAGATCGACATCGCGCAATGTTTTCTTATTCATAGTTGCTGCTCCGCTTGATGAGGAATTAAAAAAAAAGGGCAGGCGGCTTTTTTACCACCCGCCCGAAAAGGCTGTGCGAAACGCCGATTACTTCTTGGCGATGACGCGGACCATTTCCAGAACCTTGTTGGAATAGCCCCATTCGTTGTCATACCAGGAAACGACTTTCACGAACGTGGAATCGAGAGCGATACCGGCCTCGGCATCAAAGATGGAGGTGCGGGCATCGCCGCGGAAGTCGGTGGAGACCACTTTGTCGGTGGTGTAACCGAGAACGCCCTTGAGATCGCCTTCGGAGGCGGCCTTCATGGCGGCGCAGATTTCAGCGTAGGTGGCCGGCTTTTCGAGTTCGACGGTGAGGTCGACCACGGAAACGTCGGAGGTCGGGACGCGCATGGACATGCCGGTGAGCTTGCCGTTCAGGGCGGGAAGGACTTTGCCGACAGCCTTGGCAGCACCCGTGGAGGACGGGATGATGTTCTCAAGGATGCCGCGTCCGCCGCGCCAATCCTTCTTGGAGGGGCCGTCGACGGTCTTCTGGGTGGCGGTGGCGGCATGGACGGTGGTCATGAGACCGCGCTTGATGCCGAACTTGTCATTGAGGACCTTCGCGACGGGGGCGAGGCAGTTCGTGGTGCAGGAGGCGTTGGAGATGATGTCCTGGCCGGCATAGGACTTGCAGTTCACGCCGAAGACGAACATCGGGGTGCTGTCCTTGGAGGGAGCGGACATGATGACTTTCTTGGCGCCGGCCGTGATGTGGGCGCGGGCGCTGGCATCGTCGAGGAAGAGGCCGGTGGATTCGATCACGATCTCGGCTCCGACTTCGTTCCACTTGAGGGCGGCGGGATCTTTTTCGGCGGTGAGGCGGATCTTCTTGCCGTTCACGACCAGCGTGCTGCCTTCGACGGAGATATCACCTTCGAAAATTCCATGGACGGAGTCATACTTGAGCATGTAAGCGAGATACTCGGGTTCGAGGAGGTCGTTGATTCCGACGATCTCGATGTCCTTGCCGAAGTTTTCAACCGCTGCACGGAAAACCATGCGCCCGATTCTTCCGAAACCATTGATTCCGACTTTGATAGCCATTTTGTCGTTCCTTCTTTATTATGGGTTGGCGTTTGCTATTTTGGAGTTTGGGAATAATCCTTAAGCCAATTAAAATAACCTGATTGAGGAGATTTGTCAAGCCGGTTTCACAAATTTTCCATAAAAGACTTCCCCTCCGGGAGGAGCCCGCTCCGGGCATCGGAAGCCCGTCCGGACAGCCCTCCGGAACCGGCATGAAAAAAAAAGAGAAAAAATTGCATTCCGAAGGTGATATTTTCCAAAAATGGATGTAGGTTACTGCGTCAGGGTTTGAGTGCGCTCCGGCGATCCTGGCTGAGAAGGGCGTGAAGGGGTTGTTGAAATATGAAGCAGAGATTTTCAGAAGGACTTGGGAAGGAAAGTCTTGAGACGGTTCAGAAAGAACCGCCGCTGGCCGAAGGCGTCACTTTGTGCCTCGTTGCGCTGATCCTGATGCTGTTCGGACTGGCCGTGCTGTATTCGACCTCGTTCGGAATCAAGGGCTCCAGCTACTACTATTTCATCCGTCAACTCCAGTGGGGCGCGGTCGGACTGTGCGGCTTCTGCGCCGTGCTGGCGATCGGCTACAAACGCCTCTCCGACTGGAGCTGGATATTCATGATTCTTGTAAGCTTGATGCTGATGGCGGCGCTGCTGTTCCCGCCGATCAACGGAGCCCGGCGCTGGATTCAGCTTCCGGGAGGAATCGGAAGCATCCAGCCGTCGGAATACGCAAAAGTGGTGATCGCCTTGTTCATGGCGAAACTCTGTTCGGACAAGATCAAGATGATCGAGCTTTCCCCGGCAAAGTTCATCCTGCTGGCCGGGATATGCTGTTTTCCGGTCATCATGCTGGTAATGGCTGGACGCGACCTCGGAACAACGCTGCTGCTGACCGTGATTGTCTTCGCCCTGCTCTATGCCTCGGGCGTCCGCCTGCTGTATCTGCTGCCGGTGCCGCTGATCGGAGTTCCTGCATTGTTCTTCATCATTAAATACTTCAGTCCCTTCCGCTGGGCCCGCCTGATCGCCTATCAGGACCCGGAACTGTATCAGGAAGGGACCGGATATCAGCTCTGGCTGTCGCTGCTGGCGCTGGGTTCGGGCGGCTGGACGGGAGTCGGTTTCGCGGAAAGCCGCATGAAGCACAAATATCTGCCGGAAGCGCACACGGACTTCATCCTTTCGATCGTCGGCGAGGAACTGGGCTTCGCATGGATGTGCGTCGTCATCCTGACCTATGTGGTGTTTGTGGCGCTGGCGATCACGGTGAGCATCCGGGCGCGGACCCGTCAGGGAATGTTCCTTTCCTTCGGTCTGACGACCTTCATCGCGATGCAGGCGATCATCAATCTGAGTGTAATATCAGGCGCGCTCCCGACCAAGGGAATGCCCGCGCCGTTCATCAGCTACGGAGGCAGCAGCCTGGTTTCGTGCATGCTGGCGACAGGACTGATTGTCAGCGTGGCTCTGGACGCCGCCTATCCCGACTATCACCTTCTGGTTCAGAAATGGCTTGCCGACCGCTTCCGGCGGTTGAATCCGTTCTCCAGAAAGAAAATACGGAGTTCTGAAGAATGAGTTTCCGCAAACTGATCGTGAGCTGCGGCGGAACGGGCGGCCATTTTTATCCGGGTCTCAGCGTAGCGAGAGGATTCCGGAAACAGGGAGGGGAAGTACTTCTCCTTCTTGGAGGAAAGCACGCGGACGCCCAGAAGAAAACGGCCGAATCGTTCGGCATCCGGGCCGAAAAGATTTCCGCCCTGCCCTTCTCCCTGAAACCGCTGCCGCTGATCCGCTTCAAATGGGCTGTTTTCAAGGGAGTGTTCCAATGCCTCCGCCTGTTCCATTCCTTTCGTCCGGACGCCGTTCTGTCCATGGGCAGTTTCGCCTCGTTCCCCCCGGTGATCGCCGCGGTTCTCTCCCGGAAGCCCCTTTTCCTTCACGACGGCAATGTGCGGCTCGGAAAAGCCAACCTCCGCATGGCTCCGCTGGCCAAGGCGCTGGCGATCTCCTTCCCGACTTCGGACAGCGAACGGTGCGGATGTCCGGTCGTCCTCACCGGAATGCCGCTGCGCCCGGAACTCCTTCAGGATATCCCTTCCCGCGAAAAAGCGATCGAACTCATCAACCAGCGCTGGAATTGTTCCTTCCGCAAGGATGTGCCGACCGTGCTGATTTTCGGCGGCTCGCTCGGGGCGGAAAACATCAACAAGGCCTGCCGCATTCCTCACGGGACCCCTGAAAACGAGCTCCAATTGATCCATTTGACAGGTCTCGGGAAACAGGAAGAGATCAGCGCGTTCTACGAGGGCGCCTCTTTCCGTCGTCTCCTGCTGGAAACCGCGTCTGAAATGAACTGGTTCTACGCAGCGGCGGACTGGGTGGTCTGTCGCGCGGGCGGAAGCACGGTCTCGGAACTGGCCTGTTTCGGAAAATACGCGGTTCTCGTGCCGTATCCATTTGCGGTGCAGGATCATCAGACGGAAAACGCACGATATCTGACTCCTTCCGGAGGCGCCGAGCTGATTCCCGACCGCGAGCTCACGGAAGAACGCTTTGTCTCCAAGCTTCAGGACTTTCTGAAGAATCCCGATGAATACAGGGAAAAAGGACTCCGCCTGAAGACGCTGGCTTTCCCCGAAGCCTCGGCAAACGTGCTGAAAATGATCGACAATATCCTGACCGCCTCACGGGGTTGAGTTCACGGAGGGAAAAATCATGCATCGTTTCCGTTTTGAAAATCTTTCCGGATGCCGCACCGGAGACATCATAACCTTGGACAAGGAAGAAAACGGACATCTTTTCCGGACGCTCCGGGCGGAGGAAGGGGAGGTCTGCGCACTGCTGGACGGCAAGGGAAGAACCGCGACGGCCGCCGTGAGCGAGGGAAAAACGCTCCGGATTCTGGAACTCACGGAGACGCCGCTTCCCCCTGCCCCGCTGCTGCATCTGTATATCGCGCCGCCGCGCCGCCAGAAAATGGATCAGATTCTCCGGCAGGTCACGGAACTGGGGGTCTGGCGGATTGTGCCTCTGATCTGCGAACGGTCCGTCTCGCTGCCCGACAACGATTCCGTAAACGGACGCTGGAAGGAACTCCTCTTCGACGCCTGCAAGCAGTCCGCCAACCCGTTCCTTCCGCAAACAAGCGCTCCGATTCGCTTCTCCGAAGCCCTTTCCGAGTCCGCGGCAAGTTGTGCCGTCCGTTTCTTCGGTTCCGTGGCGGAAACGCCGGAAAACAGCTTCCCTGCCGAAACACCCACCTCGGCGGCTTGGTTTGTCGGACCGGAAGGCGGGTTCACGGGAGAAGAGGAGCGCCTCCTGATTGAGTCGGGAGTGAACGCGCTTCATTTTGGAAACTGGACTTTGCGGGTGGAAACGGCCGCCGTCTGCGGAATTTGCGTCCTGATGGACCGTTTTTCGTCAAAAAAGCCCGTAAAATCTTAAAAAAAATTCTTATTTTTACATTTTTGATTTCCTTTATCGCAAAATTGCGTTATAGTAAAAGGTGTTCCATTAATCCGAATGAAAAGGGATTTTACAATGAAAACCAGAAGCTTTTTGTTCTTACTCTTTGCTGCCGCCTCCATGTTCATTCTTTCCTCCTGCGGAGATTATGTCGGGAAAGAAAAAACCCACCCGCTGTTCGTCAAAGCCGGAACGGCCAAAAGCGCCGGCAACTATCAGGAAGCCGCGAAATGTTATGAAGATTTTCTGCTGATCTGCCCGAAGTCGGCTGTCACGCATTTTGAACTGGCCTCCGTTTACGGCGACAATCTGGACAGTCCCCTCAAAGCGGCTTACCACTATGAAAAATATCTGGAAATGAACCCGAACGACACCACCAACGCCGAGGACATCAAGAATTTCGCGGCCGCCGCCCGGAAGAACCTCTTCAAGAAAATGGTTGAAGAATACAAGAACGATCCCGCTCTCATGAAGGGCTCCTCGGAAGAAACGGAAAAAATCAAGGAACGTCTTGATAAATACATTGCCTATTCCAAGGCGCTGGAAGAACAGAACACCATCATGAAACAGCGTCTGCGCACCATCGCCGGCGAACGCACCGATGCCGGAAAAACAGCCGCCAAAACAGCCGGAAAAACGGGTTCTTCCAAAACGGCCGGCGATGCCGCAACTTCAACAGGCAAATCCGCCAAGACCACGACTGCCGCGGGCGCCGCTGCCGGAGGGACCTCCTATAAAGTAGTGGCCGGCGACACCCTTGTCGGAGTCTCCCGGAAAATCTACGGTTCGCCGAAATACTACAAGCTGATCGCCGACGCGAACAAAGACGTCCTCGGCAAAAGCATGCAGCTCCGCGTCGGGCAGACTCTGAAGATTCCCGCCCTGCCCGCGGAACGCTGACAGGAGACAGTCCGCCATGAAGATCCTTCCTCTCATCCTTGTCGGAACAGGACTGGTCTTCTGCGCGGCCTGCAGCATTTTCCCGGAACCGCAACAGACGGAAACGTTCTACTACGATCTGACGGTTCCTAACCGGATCGCACTGCCGAAACCGGTGGAGATTCTTCCTTTCGCCTCCATCACAGGCGAACGCTTCCGGATGGCATGCCGTGAGAAAGACAACATCATCCGCGCCAATGAATTCCACAAATGGGTTCAGACGCCCGGTACCCTGATGACCAAATATCTGAGGCTCGCCTTCCGGAACGAACCCGGCGACTCCGGAAAGCCCACGATGGATTTCATCCAGATCAGCGGCACGGTTCTGCTCTTCGAAATGGATGAAGGTTTTGCCGAACTGGGGGTGCGTTATCAGATTCAATACGGGCCTCAGGCCAAAATCAACAAAACCATCATGATCCGCGAAAAACTCGCCAGTAATACGCCTGTTCAGTTTGCAGAAGCCATGAGCAGGGCGGCCAACCGTTTCGCCGTGCTTCTCGCTGAACAAAGCAACTCGCTGGTCCAGCCGAAAGCGGCGGAGAAAAAATAATCTATGGAACTTTTCTGGAAGGCCGCGCTTCAGGGCATTGTACAGGGCATTACCGA
>CAYWZD010000196.1:0-7413 GCA_964462755.1 uncultured Victivallales bacterium
GCGTCTTCTATGAGAATTCCGGAGGCGGAATGACTCTCTCCGGCGGGGAACCCATGCGGCAGTTCCCGTTTACGCTGGAATTGGCGAAGGAGGGAAAAAAGGCAGGACTGCATATTGCCGTGGAAACCTGCGGATTCGCTCCGTGGGCCAAATTCGAGACGCTTCTGCCGTATGTGGATCTTTTCCTGTATGATGTCAAGGCGACCGATCCGGAGAAACACAAACACCTGACCGGAGTCTCCAACCGGCGAATCCGCGAAAATCTCCGGAAGCTGGACGAGGCCGGAGCGGCGACCGTTTTATGCTGTCCGCTGGTTCCCGGCGTCAACGACGACGAAGCGCATCTGGCGGGGATCGCCGCCCTCGCCAACCGCTTGAAGAACGTGCGTGAAATCATGATTCACGCCTATCATCCGCTGGGAGTGTCCAAAAGCGAACGTCTCGGAGTTCCCAGCCGTCTGCCGCTGAAGGAATTCGCTCCGGAGGAAACGATCCGCCATTGGCGGGAAATCATTTCCAAAGCGACGAAAGTCAAGGTTACCTGAAAATGAAACCTACAGCGAAAATCGACCGTATGCGCGGACGGATTCTGGCGCAGGACAACCGTTTCTGTTTCATCGAACGGGAGGAGATTCTGCGGGAATGCGCGGAAGAATCGCTTCGTCTTCCCTTGTCGGAACGGTATGTCTTCGAGTTTACACGATTGCTGGAACGTCTCTCCGTTCCGGCGGATTCGGAGGATGTTTTCGGCGGACGATTTCTGGAAGCCCTCTGGCCGCACGGGAATCAGGCCTTCTCCCGGGTCCCCGGCGGAGTCTCCTCGGAAGGACATATCACCTTCTGCTGGGGCCGGATTCTGAATGGAGGTCTTTGCTCTCTCCTGAAGGAAGTGGAGGCCGCGGCGTCCGCCGATCCGTCGTTCAACACCCGCTTTTTCGCGGAAGGCGCGCGGAAGTGTCTGACGGCCGTCGACGCGTATGCGAAACGGTATGCGGAGGCGTTCCGGAAGAAGCGTATGACTCGGGTGGCGAAGGCTCTTTCCGTTGTGCCGTTTCGTCCGGCGTATGACTTCTTTTCCGCCCTCCAGTCGGTCTGGTTCTGGCAGATGATCACCAGCGGCGTCTGCGGTGCGCGCGATTTCGCCCTGGGGCATCTGGACCAATCTCTCTTTCCGTTTTATGAAAAGGACCGGAAGTCCGGCAAACTGACCCGGAGAGAGGCCGTGGAACTGCTGGCTATGTTTTTCCTGAAACTCAATGAACTGGCCGGAACCGCGACCGATGACTTCATGGGAAAACCGACGCCCTGTCATGCCAGCAAACAGTATGTGACTCTCCGGGGTGACCGCAGGAACGATTTGACGGAACGGATCGTCGAAGCCTCCTTGCTCTGCGGACTTTCTCAGCCGACGCTTAATTTTCTTCTCTCCGCGAATCAGCCCGAATCCGCGTGGCATTGTGCGGGCAAGGCCGCTTCGCTGCCGTCCATTCCGAACTTCTTCAACCGCGATCTGATCCGGAACACGCTGCTTCGCGGAGGCATTTCCCCCGCCGCCGCCGATTCCTTCGACATCACGGACTGCAACCGGGTTAATCTTCCCGGCAAACTTTCCAATATCATGCGAAGGATAGATCACTTCGACAACTCCTGCGCATGGTTCGTCGAAGCGCTTCACCGTTTCGGAAAGGAAGAGAAAAATGCGCCCGGCTCCGTTCGGGATCTTCTGTCCGCGCTGAAGGGAATCGCTCTTCGGGAAATGCGGGACTATGCGAAAACAATGGATTCGATTTTCTCGGACGGTCCAGCCTTCAGCATCGATTCGCTGGCCGTGGATTCCTGCCGGGCCCATGCACGGGACAAGTTGCAGGGCGGGGCGGACGCTTATCGCTGGCAGCACCATATATTCAGCGGTCTGGCGACCTTAACGGACAGTCTCTGCGCGATCGATGAAATGGTTTTCAAAACCGGGCGTTTTTCCTACGGAGAATTTCTGGAGATCGTGGATTCCGATTTCCGGAACCGGGAGCCCCTCCGGCAGGAACTCCGTTCGAAATGTCCGAAGTTCGGAAACGACGATCCCCGTGCGGACGCCGTCGCCCGCGTCGTGGCGGATACCCTGCTGGACGCTATGGAGGAAGTCGGCCGATTGACACATTTTCAGATGTTCGCTTCCTTTTATTCTCTCGGCAGGCATCTTTCTTTCGGAAGAGAACTGCCGGCGACACCCGATGGAAGACACGCCGGGGAACCGATCAGTGAAAACCAGTCGCCTGTATACGGAACCGACCAGGCCGGGCCGACGGCTTTGCTTCGGAGCGTGGCGTCTCTTCCTCTCGATCGGACCGTCTGCGGCGGATTGAACCTGAAATTGGGAAGTGTCCCTTCCTCGGACCGTCTGGAGTCGCTGCTGCGTTCCTTCTTTCAGATGGGAGGGCTTCATCTCGGATTCACCATGACCTCCCGGGAAACGCTGGAGAAAGCGCGTCTTCACCCGGAATCTTACCGCACGCTCTGCATCCGCAAATACGGTTTCAGCGAATATTTTGTGTCGCTCAGTCCTGAATTTCAACAGGAAATCATCGACCGAACCGAATATTGATTTTTTAACACAGACGACCTGAAAGGGAGGTGCCTCATGACTTCATTCAACTACTACATTCCGACACGAATTCATTTCGGCGCTGGGAAACTCCGCGTTCTCGCGGAAGAAAAACTGCCGGGGCGGAAAGCCCTGATCGTTATTACATCCGGCAAGTCCGTGCGGGCGAACGGAACCCTTGCGAAAGTGCAGTCGTTTCTGGCGGAAAACCATTGTGAAAACGTCGTTTTCGACAAAATCCAGCCGAACCCGATCCGTCGCCACGTAATGGAAGGTGCGGCCTTGGCGAAACAGAAAAAATGCGACTTCATTCTCGGACTCGGCGGCGGAAGCTCCATCGATTCGGCCAAGGCGATTTCCGTTATGGCGACGAATCCCGGCGATTATTGGGATTATATCAGCGGAGGCACGGGGAAGGGGCTTCCGTTTCAGGCGAAACCGCTGCCCGTTGTGGCGGTTACCACCACGGCCGGAACCGGTACCGAGGCGGACCCGTGGACGGTGATTACCCACGAGGAACGGCAGGAGAAGATCGGGTTGGGCTGTGACGATACGTTTCCCGTTCTTTCGATCGTCGATCCCGAATTGATGCTGACCCTTCCCCCGAAGCTGACCGCGTTTCAGGGATTCGACGCTTTTTTCCACGCGGCGGAGGGATATATCGCCAGGATCGCTACCCCGGTCAGCGACGCCTTCGCCTTGCAGAGTCTCCGTCTGCTGGGGAAATTTCTTCCGACGGCGGTGCAAAACGGTTCCGATCTGGAAGCCCGGTCCGGAGTGGCCTTGGCGAATACTCTTTCCGGGATGGTGGAATCCACGTCCTGCTGCACATCGGAACATTCGCTGGCGCACGCAATGGGAGCGCTGCACCCTGAAATTCCGCACGGCGCGGCGCTTCTTTCCATTTCGGAGGCCTACTTCCGTTTCTTCGCGGAGAAGGTTCCGGATCGTTTCCGCGAAATGGCGGCGGCGCTCGGAAAGAAAGGCGATTCTCCAATGGCGTTCGTGGACGCGCTGACAGACTTACAGAAAGCCTGCAACGTATATCATCTCAAGATGTCCGAATACGGAATCCGCGAACAGGAACTTCCGGTTATGGCAGACAATGCGCGGGATACGATGGGAGGGCTTTTTGATCTGGACCATTATCCGCTCTCCCGGGAAGAAACCATCGGTATCCTGCGGCTTTCCTTCCGGTAAGCGGAGCTGTAAAGGTTCCGTTTGTCCGATCGTGATTCCTACGGAAACGGGAGATATGAAAATGGAGTTTCTGTCTGGAGATTCATACACTCCGCAAATCTTTCAACAGGCCTTGATCTTTTTTAATATGGCATCATGAAAATATAACGGTATGACCTGATCGATATCTGAAACGGCATCCGCCCGGATCGGGCGGGGATCGGTAAATGCGTCATAGGAATACGCGAATATGGGATTTTCCTCAGGGACCGGTGTTTCCGGGCAGAAATGCGGAACCCGAAGCAAAAAAGATGTATCAAGAACCAACTGCGACGTGCTCCGGTGATCCGGATGGTAATCGCAAAGACGATGCGTAATAACCACGTCCGGCTGAAACCGACGGATGATCCGGGTGATTTCCTTGCGGTTATTCAAGGTGTTTTCGAGTTGTCCGTCCGGGTTGTCCAGAATCTGATATTCGTCAAGACCGGCCAGTTTTGCCGAGTTTTGCGCCTCGAGAAACCGACGTTTCGCCAGCTCTTTTGGCGGTATGCTCTGGTGTCCGGTCTCTCTGGTTACCGATACGAATTTAACGTGGCGTTCGGCCTGAATCAGTTTTAAAGCGGTCCCACCGAACATCAGATCGGGATCGTCTGGATGTGCTCCGAAAAGCAAAAAAACGTCTGCCCATCATGGGGTCTTCTGGTTGTCATGGATAATGGAAGGCGGCCAATCAAGATTACTATAACATCAACATCGGAAGTTTATTTTTTCTACATTGCGTCCGAAGTTTTTAATCCGGGGAGGGTAAATTCCCCGTTGCTTGCATCGCACAAATAAAAGTCAGGCGTAAGCCTGTCGAGCTCCAGCGTCGAAACGCTTAATACCGTTCACTTAATATTTGTGTTTTGAGAAATGACGGTAGACGTCTTGCCTCATTTCTTAAAATACCTTGATATCTGGGGGAGGAATGTTTTAGAACTCTTTTATTACGTCTGCCATGTTGTTTCTTATAACGAGTTTCTCCAATTTCTACGAGTAATTCAGTAAAAAAACGATTGCGTTGTTTATGGTCTTTCGCCAGAGGGGAAAAAAATCATCCTTTCCTTGATGATGTGCATTGATTCATGAAAAGATAATTCATTGGGACTCAAATTGTTCTCCTCCGCACTCTTACACATCAACAGCCGAACAACATAATGAGCGATGAAAAATCCATATAACTCTTGTATCACAAGTGTTGGTATTTGACTTCGCAGAATTTTCTCTTTAGTATTTATGCATTCCTTTAATTCGCCGAATCCATTTTCAATGAGCCAGCGTTCCGGATAAACTGCGGAAATCTCTTCTGCACTGGCTTCTTGTGGATTAAGGATATTTGTCACCAAGCGGACAAGCTCTCCTTTTGTGCCATCTTCAAAAAGCGGATAAAATTCAACGATACGCACTCTTATACTCTCGTCTTGCAATGACGGTTTTCCCTTTACAGCCTTCCGGCAAGGCTTTACAATCGATAGATAACTACCGTCTTTAAGCCTTTTTTCCTCTGGAAATTTTACGCATTTGCTAACGCGCCAAATCAGAGCGCCAGCTCTTTTCAGACTTTCCTGCCAAACCTCGAAACCGTAAAAATTCCGGTCTGCAAAGACCACCATATCCTTCTTTAATTCACGGATCATTTTACGGTAAAGTTCGCGTTCCTGTATTTCATAGGGAGCATGCTTCAGTGCAAAAAACATTTTTGTGCCACATTCCAACAATCCTAAGATTCTCAATTTTGGATTGTAAGCTTCTCCATTCTGATTATGCGAACTCCCAAAATATTTACGGTTTGCAGGAGTGTTTTGAACACTTTGACTCGTCCCATCGATTGCTACCATTCTGTATCCTTTCCAGTAGCACCCTTTAAGTTTGAGACTGCCATACGGTCTGCAGATTACTTTGAAGATATTCTCGAATACTAAACTGCCAAGCCGCTTTCGTGCCTTGACAATCGCTGATTTTGCTGGCAATAAAGAATCCTTTGCTCCAAGGCTTAATCTTATTGGGGCCAACATTTTTCGCAAATTTGACAAAATGGATACATCCGCATGAAGCGCCATCGTTATGAGAAGATAAATTATACTTTCGGCTGGCAGTAGCCTTTTTCGCTTAGAACATAAGTTTAGTTCCTTCAACTGTTGCTGCACCGTTCTTAGTGGCACATAACGGAAAATACTTGAACAAGTCAGAGCCACAAGTAAATTATTGATGTGCTCGGCATTCATCTTGGATCTTGCCATTTGCTTTTATCCCCATTTTTTTAGGTTTTTGCAAATATAGCAGTTTTTCTATACTATTCAAGTTTAAGTGAACGGTATTAGTCGAAACGCTGGTCGCACTTTGTGCGAAACCGATACCGCGTATGCTTGCATCGCGGTAGTTCATTTCTCCCCTCATTGGGATATGGGGGATTCCGTCCGGGAGGAACGGATCAGTCAACAACCTCATGACAAGCCCGCGGGATATTGGTCTTCGCCATCCCCGGATTGATGGCATTACTTTTTTTCCAGAACCGGATTTGAATGGTCGATTTCTCGTTTCAGCACGGATTCCGGATTTTTCAGTGTTCCGGAAAGAATATCCTCTTCCGTAATGCACGACAAATAAATATACCCGCCTGCGGTACGCTGATAGTCGTGAATCACATAAAGGAACCCGTCATCGCCTTCGGTTGCATCCGGATAGGAAACTCCGACCCTTTCATCCAGCAAAAGACGATAGGGCCAGGTCTTTCCATCGTCCTCCGAAAGATATGCCGTCATGCGTGCCCGCTGATGCGGAGAGACCTCCGGCGCTCTCTTTGAAACATCGTTGTTGACCAGAAAAAGCCGTCCCGACTTCAACCGGCGAATGAACAACCGGCTGTTCGGACCGGAAATGGAACGGGAGAGATACGGAGCGGTCCAAGTAAATCCACGGTCATAGGAAAAGGCCTCGGCAATTCCGGAGTTTACACGGATCAGCACCTGAAGAGTGCCATTCTCCAATTCCACGAACATGTGCTCATCAAAACACGGACCGCCCGGCACGTATTGCATCTCCACCCGGCCACTTACGGAAAAATTTTCCCCGCGGTCTTCCGAGGTGACCAGATAACAGCCTGGCCGGACTCCCAGAGAATCGTGTTTGGGGTATTTCGATCCGGTCCACAAGGAAACCGGCAGACACCAGCACCCGTCGGAAAGCACGGTCGGCTTATTCATCATGATCCCGTTGGAAATTCGTCTGGAAGATGAAAAACGAAACTTTTCCGGAGAGTCCTCCGGATTTTCCAGAATGGAATACCAGACACCCGCGATTCCGTCAAAAATATCCCATGTCCCGTTGGGACCTCCGCATCCTTGCGTCCAGAACCAGAAAAAACGGCCGTCGGGAGCAATCCAGAAGGTGGAGTCAAAAGCTCTTACGGAAGGATGCGACGGGTCCACCACAGCCACAGGAGACTGCCAGTTTTTTCCATTGTCATCGCTGATGGACATCATTACATAATTTTCGCAGCATTCGGTGTCGCCGCCGGCATACCAAACCGCGAAAAGACGCCCGGAGGAAATCCGTTCGATTCCCGGAATTCCCTGATGGGTCCGATGGGCGCG
>CAYWZD010000197.1:0-7380 GCA_964462755.1 uncultured Victivallales bacterium
AAATCCGTTATGTCCACTGGAGGCTGACCGCTTCCAAGCAGGAACTGATGATCCGGGAATTCGAAGCCTCCACCACGGACCGGATCATCCTCATTCTCGATTCCAGCGCGAACTCCGTCGGATTCGACGAAACCGAGAATAATTTCGAGGCCCTCATCGGAGCGGCGGCCTCCATCACGGACTATCTTTCCTCCCAGTACTGCTACCTGACCTTCATCACCCGTTTCAAAAAAGGGAACATCATGCAGCTCAGCGGCGACGCCGCGGGCGTCCGCGTGAAGATCATTGAGCTTCTCACCGAGCTGGAGCCTTCCGAAGGGTCTCTGGCGGAAATCCTGTCCGACGTGCTGGAAAGTCTTCCCCAGGGAGCGGTCCTTTACCTCCTCGGAATGTCGGACGCCCCGGAAGTCCGGGACATGCTCCGGATTCTGGAGGATCAGGAGATCAAGCTTCAATGGCTTCATGCGCCCAAAGAATATTTCCCGTTCATCGAGCCGGACGAACCCCGGACCATCACCGTGCGTCCTCCCGCCGAAGAGCTGGAGCCGAAACCGTATATCATGACCTTCCAAAGCAACCCGGGAGAATTATTCCAGAATGAGGCAGCGTCCGAACAAGCCTGAATCGGTTGTCATCAGGGACGGCAGCCGCATGCAGAAGTCCCCGCCGCACAGCCCGGCGCATCTGCTGTACGCCCTTCTGCTGGCTGTGGCGATCGGCGGCGCGCTCTGGCAGCATGGACATCCCACGTTCACTATCGGCCTGATCATCGCCGTCATTCCCTGCTCGGCCATGGTTTATCTCCCTTACCGCTTTTTCGACTCGCTGATGCGGATCATTCTCAACTGTCTTCTTTTCGGAGGCATTCTCTGCTGGATCATTTTCCGCCTCAAGGACAATCTGCCGGACAAAGTCCTCGTCGAGGCTTTATGCGCAACCTGTCTGATCTTCCTGATGAACGGCCGTCCGAAGGATTATTTCTATCTTTTCTTCATCACCCTGTTCCTGTTCGTTTACGGAGCGCTCCTGCCGAGAATGGCCTTCCTTTATCTTTTCGGGGCGGCCCTGCTCCTTTTCCTGACGATCTCCTATTATCGGAAAACTTCCGCCATCGCGGGGGTGCCTGCCGTCCGGCGGGAAGTCCCGTTCTCCCTGCGCCGGAACTGGCCCTTTCTCCTTCTCCAGCTGCTGATCGCGGGCGGAGCCTTCTGGTTCATCTTCGCCCTGATGCCCCTGAAGGACAACGAGGTGCCCGGCCTGTTCGAGACTTCCTTTCTGACCCAGCGGGAATCGGTTCTGCCTCCGGCTCTCAAGGAGTGGATGAAGCCGCAGAAGACCAAGCCTTCCGAAACGGGGACATCCGTCACAAAGGAAGGAGCAAAGCCCACCACCCTTGACAACCAGGGCAAGCCGATGAATATTCCGAATGCGGGCAAGACCCAGAGCCTGATTGACGGAAACGGCGGCGCTTCCCAGGGGCAGGACCTCGTCTTCTATGCGAAATCTCCCGTCAAATTGTATCATCTCGCCCGTCTTTATGATGAATATGACGGAACTACCTGGACTTCGTCCCCGAACCTCCAGCGCACCCGGATGCGGGAATACAAGGCAGGCGCATTGGTCGCATCCCACATCATCGAACAGAATTATACCGTCGTCAAGCTTCTTTCGAACCGGCTCTACGCGGCCTTTCAGCCGACCGCGTTCACCCTTCAGGGCGACTATCTGCGGTTCCGTCTGAAAAGCTCCTTCTACGGCTCGGAATTCATGCCGGACCAGACCATCACGGTCCCGTTCAAATATGACGTGGCGGTCCAGGTGTTCATTCCTCTTCCGAAGCAGGATTCCGGACTTGCGGCGCCGCCGTCCCCGCCTCCGCTCCCGGCTCCCGTGCCGAATCCGAAGAAAGGGGCCAAACCTCAGAAAGCCCCGCCGCTTCCGCCGGATCCCGCATGGAATGAAAGTCTTTCCAAACATCACTACATGATACTCCCCCAGAAGAAAATCTCCAAACGGGTCCGGGAGCTGGCCCAGAAAATCACGGCCCAGGCCGCAACTCCCTACGAAAAGGCGCTGGCCCTCCGGGACTATCTCCGGAGCAACTACAAATACAAGCTCCACGCCGCTCCGCTTCCTCCGGACAAAGAGGCGGCGGACTACTTCCTCTTCACGCTCCGGGAAGGTCATTGCGAATATTTCGCCGCCGCCCTCGCGGTTCTGGCGCGCGCCGTAAAACTGCCCTCCCGTGTCGCCACCGGTTTTTCTCCGGGCAACTTCAATACATTGACCAACATGTTCGAGGTCTACGAATACCATGCCCATGCATGGACACAAATATTCATTGAAAACCTCGGCTGGCTCACCATGGACGGAACGCCTCCTTCCGAAATCACCTCCAACCCCATCCCCGCCGGAATCGGACGGCTCCGCGATCCCTTCGGCGACGAATGGAAGGTCACGCCGCCCGAAATGACCGAAAAGACACAGGATTTCCTGCGGAAGGACATCCTTGAAAAAGCCAAAAAGAATCAGGAATTGAGCGTAATCGATTCCACGCTGGTCAAGGCGGTCGTTGCCGAGGAAAAACTCCGGGAGAGCGTCAAGCAGAAATACAGCGCGGCCGTCGATAAAATCAAAAAACAGGATAAAAAAGGCGGTTTCATCTATAAAATCAAGGATTTCTATAAGAAAGCCGTTCAGGGAATCACCGGATTCTTCTCCCGCCTTTACGACCTGGTTTTTTCCGCATGGCTGCTTCTCATCACCGCGATCATGCTGCTGATCGTCCTCTTCAAATTCACCGGAATGGTGATTTTCGAATTCAAGAGAAAACGACGCCTCCGCCGCATGAACCGGCATATCACGGAAGCGGAAAAACTGTTTGAAAGCGATCCCCGGCAATCGATCCTGGACTCCTATCAGGCTTTCCGGATCGCCCTCGACATCGCGGGCTTCGAACGGAAACGCAATCAGGAACTTCTGGATTTCGCCGATGAACTCGCAAAAATCGACATCTCGCTGGGAGAGAACGCACGGGCCATCTTCATTGCCTTTTACAAGGCTGAATACGGCAGTAACCCCATCTCTCAGGATGAGGCCAGAACGGTATTCACCCGTTTCACCGGAGTCGAAGAGTTCCTCCTGAAAAACATCTGCGTGGTCAAATCCGCACGGAATTCGTCTTCCCGGTCCTGATAACCGGGAATTCATACTGATTTGCATTCTTCAGGATAGTAACGCTCTAGTTGCATTGCCTCAAGGTAAGGTTTCTTACGGAAGCTTTCTGGACTTTGGGACAATCATTCGATCCGGTACAAAGCGAGGTAGGTTCGTGACTCCGTCGCGAACTGGAATTCAGTTTGGCAGGGGACTGCCGAACCTACCCGTGACATCGCGATACAAAAATGCGTTGAGCTCAATGTAATTTACTAACCTTAAGATCGCAAATTAGTATCAGACCGTCCTTTTCAGAAGCGTGACGCTTTCAAAATGAGCGGTCGAGGGAAACATGTCCGCCAGTGTGCTTTCAGAAATGGAATAGGAGGCTTTTTCCAGTTCCGCAAGATCCCGGAAAAGAGTGTCCGGCGCACACGAAACATACAGAATGAAGTCCGCCCGGCTCCGGCTCAGGAGTTCCAGCGCGGCAGGGTCCAGACCCGTCCGGGGAGGATCGACCAGCAGAAGGGTGTTCGGCGGAAGACCGTGCGGATACCGGCGGCGGAATGTCTTGCCCGCGTCCCCTGCGACAAACTCACAGCGTGTTCCGACTCCATGGGCGGACGCGTTTTCCTTCGCGCAATTCACCGAACGGGCGTCGAGTTCAACCCCGAAGCACCGGAGTCCCTTTTCGCGTTCCGCGCACAGAATCGAGAAACAGCCGCAGCCGCAATACAGTTCCACCATCTTCTCCGGACGGCAGAGCGAAACCAGTTCCGCCGCTTTCCCCGCCAGCACGCCCGAAAGAGAAGGATTCACCTGAAAAAACGAGTCGGAAGGAACCCGGAAATTTCCGAAAGAAGAAAGCTCTTCCGTCAGGATCGCCTTCTCCCCTTTCCTGACGATACGCACACCGTCCGCCGCCGTATGACGGAGGAGCAGGGATTCCTCTCCGGGCGGAAGGGATTCCTTCCAGCGCCCCGAGCGCAGAACCTCCCGGATGGGACCACAGGCCAGCGGACAGTCCCGGACCTCGATCAGCGTCCGGTTGTCCTCTCCGCGGTATCCCGCACGGACATCGTCCCCGGAAAATTCGAGCGCCAGTTTAAGTTTGTTCCTCCACTGAAGGCGGCAGGGCGCGCCGATTGGAGGCCGGAGAAAATCATCAGGATTCGACCGGAGTTTCGCTTTTTCCGCAAACGTCCGGAACTGACGCTGCTTCCACTCCAGTTCCATGGAATACGGTACATGGGAATAGGAACAGCCGGGGCAGGGATTCGGACACTCCGGCACCATCCGGACGGGAGAAGGTTCGAGCACTTTTTCAAGAGTGCCTTCCGAGTAGTTCTTCCGCTCGGAAACAATCGTCACCTCCACGGTCTCGCCCGGAATCGCGCCGCGCACGAAACAGACCTTGCCGTCGGCACGTTTGCCGACCGCCCGGCCGCCGAATGCGAAACCGTGAATGAGAACTCTTTCAGAAGACATGGACCGTTCCCTCAGTTTCTGGCCTCTCCGACCTTTTTGCGCCACTTGGCGGCTTCCACATTGTCCTTGGGAACCCCGATGCCTTCCTTATACATGATCGCGACATACTGCATGGCCACAATATTGCCGTTTTCCGCCGACTTCTTGAACCACTGGATCGCCTCCAGATAATCCGGGCTGACGCCGTCGCCGTTGTAATACATGCTTCCCACATTGTACATGGCCTCGGAGGAACCTTTTTCCGCCGCCCGCCGGTACCATTGGAGGGCCCGCGCGTAATCCTGCGAAAAACCTTCGCCCCGGTGATACATCTTCCCGATCAGAACCATTGCGGCGATATTGCCGCGGTCGGCCGAACGGGCCAGCAGTTCGAACGCGCGGGAATAATCCTGCTTCACACCCACGCCGAGGTAATAAATGCGTCCGAGCATGTAAAGCAGTTCCGGATCGTCGTTCTTCACGGCGGTTTTCAGATACTTTTCCGCTTCGGCATAATCCCCGGACGCATAGGAAAGGCGCCCCATCTTCTCCATGGCATACAAGTCTCCGCGATCGGCGGAAACCTTCAGGAGCCGCCGCGCTTCGTCCATATCCTTCCGGACTCCCTTGCCTTCGTAATACATTTTTCCGAGGAGTCCCATTGCATCCGGATCGTTTTTCGCCGCGGCCTTCCGCGCATACACCGCGGACCCGGCAAAATCGTCCCGGTCGAAACAAATCCGGGCGAGGCGCGACAGCGCCGGAACGCTGCCCTTGTCCGCCGCCTTTCCATAAAATTCTTCCGCGATTTTCGGATCGGCCTTGAACCCGGGCGCACCATAGTCATACAGCCCCGCCAGCTTCTCCAGAGAGGAAACATCCCCCTTCTCCGCCAGACGCCTCAGGAATTCCACCCCCTGGGCCGTGTCCGCCTTCATTCCTTCTCCGGACAATGCCATTCCGGCAAAAATCTTCATTGCTTCCGGATGCCCCTCGACCGCCGCCAGACGCATGTATTGGGCTCCGGACGCCGCATCTTTTTTCTCCAGATACAACTTCCCGCAGAGGAACATCGCCTCGCCGTTGCCCTTGGACGCGGAATCCTTCAGATACCGCAGGGCGGCTTCCCGGTCCTGTCCGGTGCCGCGACCGTCCAGACACATCTTGCCGCAGTGGTACAACGCCTCCGCGTCTCCCTTTTCCGCCAGCGCCCGGAAGTAACGGAATGCCGCCGCGTCGTCCTTGCGCGGACTCTTGCCGTCCGTATAGATCTCGCCCAGAAGACGTCCGGCTTCCAGATCCCCGCGGTCGGCGGCGGGTTTCAGATATTGCACCGCCAGCGCATAGTCCCGGGTTGTCCCGCGTCCGAGACAATACATCTTTCCCAGTTCCGCCTTGGCTTCCATATTCCCATGCTCCGCCGCCTGCCGGAAGGTCGAAAACGCCAGATGGTCGTCCTGCTTGATGCCCTTCCCTTCCAGATACAGTTTTCCGAGCAGATACAGCGCCTCGGGTTCGGTTCCGGCTCCTTTCAGGGCCTCCGCCGCCCGGACACAATCCTGCGCCACGCCGTTTCCTCCGTAATAGTAGATTTTCCCGATGACCGCGTTTGAATTGAATCCCGGCACGGAGATCGATGAAAATCTTCCCCGGTTCAGGTATTCCAGCGCCTTTTTATAGTCCTTCGCGGTTCCGTCTCCGGAATAACACATGGTCCCCAGCGGAATTCCGGCGTAAATGCCGATGCCGCCTTCGTCGTAAATCTCTTTGAAAAGCCGGAAGGCTTTTTCCGGATTCCGGATGGTTCCCCTGCCTTCGTAATACAGTATCGCCAGTTTCTCGCGGGAGGCGCGGTTCCCCTTCTCGGAAGCCTTGTTGAAACAGCGGAACGCATTGTCAAAGGAACGGGTCGCCAGTTTTCCGTCGCAGTAGATCATGCCGAGCCGGTACAGGGCATCCGGGTCGTCCGCCCTGGCCGCCTTGTTCAGATATTTGACGGCCTCCCGCGGATTCTGTTCCATATAGAGATCCGAAAGCAGGACCATTGAATTCGTGTCGCCCTTCTCCACGGAGGGCAGCAGCCATTCGATCGCCTCCCGGCGGTTTTCCTGTGACAGGGATTTCGCACGGGCCGCATAGAGTTTCGCCAGAGAGAATTTCGCCTCGTCGTTTCCATTCTCCACCGAGAGCCGATAGTATTTTTCCGCTTCGGCATGGCTTTCTTTCCCCTTCTCCGCCTCATAGAGTTTTCCGAGAAGATAAGCCGAATCGCGGTCTCCCTTGCTGAACGCGGCATGATACCATTTCAGGGCGCGGGCGCTGTCCTTTTCCACCCCCAGCCCATCCTGATAAATACTTCCGAGCATGCGCATGGCTTCCGGCGACACATCGGAAATTTTTTCGAAATACGCACGGGCTTTTCCATAATCCTGCACGGCGCCGTTTCCTTCGAGCGTCATCATTCCCAGCGCAAGCAGCGCCGTCTTATGCTTCGGCGACCGCTCCGCCACGAACTGGAAACACCGGCCGGCCTCCTCGCAGTTCCGGGGAACGCCCAGCCCCTTGTAGTTCATGAGTCCCAGAAGCGCCGTCGCCTCGGTGTCCTTCATGGCCGCCTGACGAAGCCATTTGCAGGCCTCCACATAGTTGACGGGCACCCCGCTGCCTTCAAAGTAGAGACGTCCGACCATCGCGGCTCCGGCCGGAAGACCGTTTTCCGCCGCGTCGCGGAAATATTTCATCGCGGCCGCATAATCC
>CAYWZD010000198.1:0-7366 GCA_964462755.1 uncultured Victivallales bacterium
AACCGGTCGAATTGACCTCGCGCTCTTATTTCTGGGGACATTCCTGGGCGATTCAGGTAATTCTGTCGCACCTGTATGTGCCTGCGGACGGCCTGGCGAAGAACAACCTCTGGAACGTGTGGTTCTCCGCCAAGTTCACCGGCCCCGCCTGGGTGAAGGATTCCAAACAGGAAAATGCAATATGGGTCGATATGGTCGTTCTGACCCGGCCCGAGAAATAACCATCAAAAGAAAGATTTTTCATGCACTGCACAGAACTCAAACACATGCCGGAACGCTCCAATGCCTATCTGGGGAGCCCCTGCATTCTTCGGCTGGACGATGAAACGCTCATTGCTACGCACGACTATTTCGGGAACATGAAACATCCCAGCGGCGAGTCCGGTCTGACCAGCGTATATCATTCTTATGACAACGGTCAGAGCTGGGAAAACATTACACACATCATCGGCGCATTCTGGGGCGTCCTGTTCCTGAACAAAGGCGTCCTGTATCATTTGAGCAATGCGCAGGAATACGGGGACATCGTCGTCCGGAAGAGCCTTGACAAGGGATTCACGTGGAGTGTCCCCACCGATGATAAACACGGCGTGATCCTCCGGTCCGGTCCGGGGCGGACTTTCCCGAACTACGGTTTGAACGCCCCCACGGCTGTCTGTTTTCACAAGGGCCGTATCTACAAATCCTGCGAAAACATTGACTTCAATCCGGGAGAGGAATACCTCTGGCGTCCCAACCGTTTTCTCGCGGCCGTCCTTTCCGCTCCGGACGATGCCGACCTTCTCGACGCCGCCAGCTGGACCTTAAGCAATCAGGTGCCGTTCGACAGCCGGAAACTGCCCGATGAAAGACTCCATTATCCATATTCCGGCTGGCTGGAGGGAAATGTGGTCGAAGCTCCGGACGGAACGCTTCGGAGTCTCATGCGCATCCATCTGCCGGAATACAACAAATGCGCCATGCTTCAACTGAGCGATGACGGCAAAACACTGTCATTCGACTATAATACCGGAATCATCGATTTTGTCGGCGGGCACTCCAAGTTCACACTCCGGCGCGATCCGGCGAGCGGCTGGTATTTCGTCCTGACGAACTATACGGAGAAAGAGCCGTTCGCCAACCGGAGCATCCTCAAACTGGCGGCATCGAAAGATCTGCTTCGCTGGTTCGACCTCGGGGTGATCCTGCGCGATGACAGCGGACTGGAGCCGGAAATGTCCAGCATGCTCACGGGATTCCAGTATGTCGACTGGCAATTCGACGGCGACGACATCATTTATCTGAGCCGCACGGCCTATCGCGGCGCCCACAACTTTCACGACTCCAACCGGATCACGTTCCATGTGATCCGCAATTTCAGGAAGAGACTGGACCATTCCGCCGAATAAATACGGCTGTATCCGTCATGCGTTCGGCTCCTCGCGCAAAAGCCATTTCGCGAGGACTTTTGCGAGGACCGGAATCAGGATGGGCTTGGAGATGAAATCGTTCATTCCCGCTTCATGACAACGGTTCTGGTCGCTCTGCATGACATGGGCCGTCATGGCGATGATGGGAATTTGCGGATTACGGACAGGCGTTCGCGGATGACGGATCTGACGGGTGGTTTCAAACCCATCCATCTCCGGCATCTGCAAATCCATCAGGACCAGATCATAGTCCGACTTTTCGAGGGAGAATATCGCTTCCCTTCCATTGGATACCGTATCGATTTGAAGGCCGAATTTCTTCAGTACAGCCGTTGCGACGATCTGATTGGTGACGATGTCTTCAACCAGCAGGATTTTCCCCCCTCTTTTTACGAGGGCCGCAATGATATCGTCGATTGCCGTGGCGTCTCCACAGGGGGAAATATCCTTGATATGAGGTCTTTCGCTTTCCCGGTGCCCTTCTGCTTTTTCCATCAGGATTTCCGAGATTGTCCGGGGAAGTTCCATGTGGTGCAGCGGTTTATTCAGACAGGTCGAAAAGCCGATTTTCTCCGGTTGGGCTATGTTCGGAATTCCCTTGGAGGAGGAAAGGAGGATGACGAAAAGATTTTCCATTCCGGGATGTTCCTTGAGCTTCCGGACGGCATCGACCGGATTCATGTCCTTCAGATCGATGTCGGCGACCACGAACTGGAAGGGGGCTTCGGCTTCCATGGCCTGATTCAATTTTTTCACAGCCTGCGACCAGCTCCGCACGTATTCCACAACCATGCCGAAAAAGGCGAGCTGATCGGCCATGGCTTCACAGCCTGTGAGGTTGTCGCTTGCAAGCAGAACCCGGACTCCGGAGAGAAGTTCGGCGGGAATTCCGCTATAGTCGGCGTGGCGGGGGGATGACATTTCAAGCTGGACCGTTACCCAGAACTCGGACCCTTTTCCCAGTTCGCTTTTAACCCCGATTTTTCCGCCCATCATCCCGGAGAGCTGTCTGGAAATGGACAGCCCCAGCCCGGTCCCGCCGAATTTTCGTGTGATTGTGGCGTCAACCTGGGTGAACACATGGAACAGTCCGCTGATTTTGTTTTCCGGAATTCCGATTCCAGTATCCTTCACGGTGAAGCGGATCATCACTTTTTTCTTTGATTCCGGAGAGGTTTCTAGAGCTTCCGTCATCGATGGCGGGACAACACTGACCCGGACAAAGACTTCCCCTTCGTTGGTGAACTTGACGGCATTGCCGATCAGGTTCACAAGAATCTGGCGCAGACGTCCGGGATCTCCATACAGGCAAGGCGGCACATCCGGATCGATCCGGCAGATCAGCTCAAGCTTTTTCTGCGAGGCGGAGATGTTCATCGTCTCGATAATGGCGTCCATCAGTTGGAACAGATCGAAATCCATCCGTTCGAATTCCAGTTTTCCGGCTTCCATTTTAGAGTAATCCAGAATATCGTTGAGCAGGCCGAGCAGCGCTGTCCCGTTGTGATGGATGATTTCGACATACCGGTGCTGTTCCGACGTAAGATTCATGTCGAGCAGAAGGCTGGTCATTCCGATTACCGCATTCATCGGGGTGCGGATTTCATGGCTCATGTTGGCCAGAAATTCGCTCTTTGCGATATTGGCGGCCTCCGCGCGTCTTGCCATCTGGGTTGCCGTTTCCTCTGACTTCTTGAGGGAACGGTTGATTTCCAGCAGTTCCAGTTCTTTTTTCTTTCTTTCCGTGATGTCCCGCGCCGAAGCGTAGGTGAGTTCGCCGTTGGAAGTGCTTCTCCATTCCAGCCAGCGGTAGGAGCCGTCTTTGTGGCGGAAACGGTTGACAAATCCGACGAGATTGTTTTCCATGCCGAGTTTTTCAAGAACTTCCAAGGTGGATTTCCGGTCGTCCGGATGGATGAACTTGATAGCCTTGCTTCCAAGCATGTCTTTGATTTCGTAGCCGAGTTCTTCTTTCCACTGAGGATTGATCCGGAGAAAACGTCCCTGCCGGTCGGTGATGCTGAAAAGATCGATGCTGGTATTGAAGTAATGGGTGAGTTCCTCCTCCATTCTTACATTGTCCGTGACATCCGTGAAAATAGTGGCGAAACAGGTGCCTTCGGTTTTGAACGCACATACATCGTATATTCTGCTTAGTGCCCGGGATTGTTTCCGCCAGATATACCCGGAACCGGTTTTTACGACTTTGTCATACAATTCAATCCAATAGCTTTCCGTTTCCGGCAGAACCTCCATGACGGTTTGTCCGATGAGTTTTTCCGCCTTCAGACCGGTTAACCGTTCAAAAGCCGGATTGACTTCAAGAAAGCGATAGTCGTATGCCTTGCCGTCTTCATCATAAAGCATTTCATGAAGGGCGAACCCGCTCATCATGTTTTCAAACAGCAGACGGTATTTCTGTTCGCTTTTGCTCAAATCGGAGGTGCGTTCGCTGACAAGGCTTTCCAGTTCCGATCGCTGCCGGAGAATCAGGATGGATATGATCGTGAGCGCCACCGTGAGACACAAGCCTGCCAGAAAAGGAAATCTCCATCCGGTAACGGGATAAGTCCGCAGGAATGCCCGCGTAGGCTGGATTGTGACAAGAAAAACCTTTCCGAAGAAAAACAGCGGACGAACGATGGCGTCCGGTGCATTCCCGTTGGTGTCTATGCCGAATGCCGCCATAATCTTTGCCGGGGCGTTCGGATAAATGGAAGAAAAGGTGATCTGCTGCATGTCATATTTCCGGTAGGATCGTCCCAGCAGCGTTTCCAGGTTGATGGCCGCCCCGGCGAAGCCTCTTGGCGTTTCCGGTGAGGCCGCGTTGAAAACGGGTGAGAAGATCACTATGCTTTTTGTGGCTCCGGACTTTTCCCTGCGGGAAAGCGCGATGGCCTCGCTTGCAATCGGCATATTGGTCCGGATCGCTGTTTGGATGGTCTGAGCCAGCGCCGGTTCAGAGCCGAGATCAAATCCGCGGATGGACGGATTGTCCGTTTCCGAGGCGTAATAAAGAAGCGGATAATACGTGGAATTCCGGGAAGCCGGAACGTGCTGTTTATTTTTTCCATACTGCCAGATTTGAAAGTCCGGAAAATATTCCCGCCTGATTTTTGCTTCAAAATTATTCTTTTCTTTTTCTGTAACAATCGGGATCCAGCCCCATGTATGAACCAGAGAGTTTTTCAGCAGATGGCGGGTGAAGCCTTTGAATTCATCCGGCTCCACTTCCTGACAGTATTCGAAAAATCCGGTCAGGCTTCCCAGCTCGGAGGTTCGGATGTAGTTCAGCCCTTTTGCAATCAGGTCGATGTTTCGGTTGGCGAGTTCGGCGAAGACCACATCCCTGGCCGCGACTTTATTTTCGTAAATGCGCCAGGCCGCGAACCCGGAGAACGCCGCACCCAGGACGGCGATCAACATGGGCGTCAGATAATCCATCCAGGAAGGAGCGGAAGGCCCGAGACGGTATTTGCTCCGTATGAGAATTCCATGAAGCAGAACGATGAGAATCAGAAGCAGCGTGACAGCGATGACAGGAATTACCGCCTGAAAAAGCCGGGTGTTCCATGCGGAGGATGCAACGACCATTCCCAGCACGGCAATGGGCTTCCCCGTCAGCGTATCCCGGACTGGAACAAGAGCCACCCCCCAGGTTCCCCGTTCATCTTTTTTGGGGTCCTCGACCAGCTCCGTCATTGTTTCAAGACTGCGCCGCATTGCCGGCGTGATGTCCCTGCATGGGGTCCCGGGAATCAGGCTGTTGGCGGACTCCAACGGTTCGGCATTGATATAGAAGAAAATCGTTCCGTCCGGTTTTCGTCCCAGAAGATAGATGTCGCGAATATCATGATTTGCACGGAGAAGGGAGACGAACTGTTCTTTGAACTGCCGGTATTGCGGTTTTTTCAGATCGGCTTCCGTCCCTGTCAGCTGTGGAATTCTTTCCGGATTCAGCCCCATCGCGATGAATCGGGTCTGTATCAGAAGGTTCCTGCGCAACTCCCTGTCGGTTTTCCGGAACGTCCAGAGGGAATACAATGCTCCGCCTGCCGCCAGCGCTGTAGCCATGGCCACCGTAAACAGGAACAATATGATTGGAACATTCCGTCTGGTAAATAAATAATTCAGGCAGAACCTCTTCACCGAATTTCCCCTTTTGAATTACGTCCGGTTTCAATACAGTTTGCCGCCCTCGGATCAAAGCATAAAACTTATGATTCCTGTAAGCTTATGGTGCAACTGCGCTTACCGCTTTGTTTCAAAGGGATTCAGTCTTTTGTATATTATAATACAACGCTGATGTAAAGATTACAAATCAGATTATTTTTTTTTAACATTTTCAACACATAATTTATTTTTCTTTTTCGGAACCTCTCTTTTTGCTTTCAGATAGCGATACGGAACTGAAAAATTTATTTCTGAAAATAATCGTTAACCTTCTTTTGCCGATATGGCGTAAAATCGGAAATTTTTTTTACCTGCCGGGCAAACTGTGACGGCGTCAGCCCGGTTGTCCTGCTTTTTTCCATAGGAGGGTTTTACATTCCGTCCGCACCATGATATATTGTTGTCGGATGGAAGAAGAATTCGGCAGGGAGCGAAGATGAAAATATACAAGGCGCGGAATTATTTTCACGAAGGATTGGAATTCGCCGTAAGGCATGAAACGGACCTGGCCGCGGACTTCAACACGGGGCAACGTTTCAAGCGGGAATTCTGGAAAATCACATATATCGTGAAAGGTTCCGGACGCGTCATTATCAACAGCCGTGCCTATGCCATCGGAGAGGGTTCCATCTTTCTCATTCATCCTGATTCCGAGACGACCTATGACATGGATTCGGACTCAATGGAGCTGTATAATATTCTCTTCAGCCTCCGTTTTGTCGAAAATGAACTGCGGACCCTTCAGGACGCCTGCCAGTTCTTCGCCATATTTTCACCGGCGTTCCAACAGGAGACGAACGCCTCGATTTACGTTCAGCACAGCACCCAGGCCGTCAAGCATCGAATCCATGAAATATCCGGGGAATTCGAAGGCCGCCGCATGAACCGCTCCGCATATCTCAAATTCAGCCTGGCGCTTTTGATCATTCAGATGTTCCGGGAGAGCGACCGGACTTTCCGCGGCGCCTCCGCAAAGACGATCATTCCGGACTATGTAATGCATCTTCTCCGTTCCGACTTGTGTGCGGACACCGGGGCGGCGCATCTGGCGAAAAATTTCGGGATCACTCCCAATCACCTTTGCACCCTCTTCAGAAAAGCAACGGGAATGAGCATTTCTGAAGCCCGTCTGAAGGCAAGGCTCGAAGCGGCCGCAAAGCTCCTCGACAATCCGGCTCTTTCTCTCTCGGACGTCTGTTTCCGTTGCGGGTTCAACGACCTTTCCTATTTTCACCGGGCCTTCCGGAAAACCTTCGGAGAATCTCCCCGGAAGTTCCGGAACCATGGACTGGATTAATATTTCATCCGCTTTTTCCCGGCGAGTGAACCGGGTTCAGGATTTTCAGAACAGACAGGTTATAGTAAGAAGGAGTCAGGAAAAACTTCAAGCAGAAGGAGTCCTCGAATGAAACTGGCAAATCTTACACTTGAATTGAGCGCAAAACCGTTTACCGATCCCGGAGCGGAACGGATGCGCGAGGTCGCCGTAACGATGTTTCGGCAATATGAAAGTCTGGCCGCATGCGCCGCTCAAATCTCGGTTCTGCTCTGGCTTTCAGACGGCAGTGAAATTCTCGAATATACCGGAGAACTCGACCGTGACTTCGAGTGGGCTTACTGGTTCGGCCTTGCCAACATTCCGGACAAGGAGAACGGATGGAAGAGTCGCCCCGACGCCCCTGAACGTGAAAAGCGCAATATCCATGAGTTCCCGGTCAAATACTTTCCATCCGCCGGTCCGCGTCCTTACCGCTGGATAAAAAGACTGGTCGATGTCATCAAGG
>CAYWZD010000199.1:0-7312 GCA_964462755.1 uncultured Victivallales bacterium
TGCGGCAATTTCATCCGGATCATAATCATATTCAATCGTTGACAATTTATCATTCAGTTCATCAAAGGAAAGGAAAGAATACCTCGCAGAATCCGCATCGATACTCATGGAAATCCCATTGTATGAATAGGAATACGAATCACTGGACGAAAAACTCAAGGAGTCTACCGTGATATTCACTCCCGCCGCAGCCTGCAGACTGCCCCAGTAATAAAGCACTTGGGCGACCGCCAGAGCCACACAGCCCACCGGAGTGCTCGCCGAACCTACTTTGGGAGTATACTCATCAAATGTAATACTGGATCCGTTGATGCTCCCGGATTGATTCCAGGTCGTCGTAAGAATATAGGAGCTGGAGACACTGGATGCAACAGAAACGCCGGAGGCGAAATCATCCAAACTCCCGACAACGATATCCCCTTTATGCTGAGCCCCCTGCAAATGGGCGACTTCATGGGCGACCGTTTCCTTCATCGTGCTGATGGAGGCAAGGGCGTCGCCAAAAACGAACGCGTTGTCCGTCTTATGCGCATTGCCGACATCGACCGTTTCAGAGAGTCCCTGAAAATTCGCGGTCACGGCTTCCCATTTGCCGGACGCCGAGGAGGTTACGCCGACATAAACCGTTGAGTATTCCTGGCCGTCCGCAGGTTTCTCGGACGTAAATGTAACGCCCTTTCCCACAAACGCGGTATTGAGCTCTTCCGTTGTCCTGGAAATCTGTTCGCCGGTGAAGCCGGAATCGGAAACGGTGATGTCGTTTATGCTCAGGGCCAAGGCTTCGTTGTTGTAGGAAACTTTTTCCGCTCCGTCGAAATCCAGATAGACGATCTGGTCCCCGGAATAAATCTCTCCCGGAACCGCCAACTGCAACCCCTGAAACTTGAATGATTGAAACTCCATGGGACCGTTCCTTTTTTTGACCTCTCCCTACACGGAGGCAATTAATTGTCCAGCCGGAGGCGTAACTCCCCGGCATTGTTCATTGTTCATACGGATGCCAAGCCGTCCGTGAACAGAATGCCGCTTATCCCATTGCCGTCATAATCGCCGCAACCCGCAAATTTCCAGTCCGACGGATCATCCCAAAGCAATATCCAAAACGAATGCGTGCCCATTCTGATAGTAAAATAACCTATTTATGTAAATTTTCAAATTCGATTTGTCAGTATCTTTCAGTTGTCGCTCATGATTAATGTCCACTCGTTTGACATACTATAACATATTCGAAATCAGATTGCAACCGTTGTAACAGACTTCATCCGGGTTTTGGAAGCAAGACAGAGCCATCCGGAGTCCGGCGAGTGACCTTCTCCCGCGCATATCTTCTTTTCATACGGGCGATCCTGTAATTTCGCATGCGGAACGATACCATTCGCCTGTTTTGACGAGGGTATTTTTCATCGCGGCGAGCGGGATCATGATGGAACGGAGAATGCGTTCCGGCTCGGTCGCCTCCGGAATGCCTTCATCCACATAGTCGAGAAAACCGGAAAACATGGTTTTATCGGCGCCGCGGTGGGAGCCCTGCTGCGGTGTAAGTGCAATCGTTTCACCCTTTTCACCGGCAAGCTCGATTGAGATGTTTTCACTGTTGATATCCGCACGGATCACTCCTTTGGCGCCCCAGAAATCCATACGGCGCCCATAGGTCGCGCCGCAGCTGGTCAGCGATTGGGAGAACAGAACCCCATTGTGCATGATTCCGGAAATGACGGCGGTGTCGTCGGAACCTTCGCCCGTGCCGTGCCGTTTCCACAGGAAATTTTCCGTCCGTGCGTAAACTTCCTCCGCATAAGAGCCTGCGAGATGCTGCATGAGGTCGCAGTCATGCGTGAGTTTTCCGAGGATCAACCCCTCTTTCTGTCCGGCGAATTTCCGAAGGATCACCTGATGCCCGAAATTCGCGCCCACGTCGCACATGCCGTGCACGCAGAGCAGTTTTCCGATCTTCCCGGAATCCAGCAGACGCTTGATCTCCAGCGCCGCCGGATAAAACGGCAGGTTCAATCCGATCCGGAAAAAACACGGCGTCTTTTTGACAAACTGATAGAGTTTTACGGCATCTTCGATGTTTCCCGTGACGGGTTTGTCGCAGAGAACCGCCTTTCCCGCGCGAATGGCGTCCATGGCGATTTGCGCATGCGTTTCCGGGTAGGTCGTGATGATGACCGAATCCACACGGGAATCGGCAAGCAGTTCCCTGTAGTCGCGATAGAGCCTGAATCCTTTGCTGTTGAGCGGAACTGCCGGAGGAAGCGAAAGAGATTCATTCGTATCGGCTGCCGCGGCGACGCATGCATATTCCGGAATTTGTGAGAAAATCATTTCGGCAAGCTGTTGTCCGCGCGCGCCGAAGCCGATGATTCCGATGTGATGCCAAGTCTGTTTCATCTTATTTTCCTCCGTTCTTTTTTCCGACGGGACACGCTTGCAGACAGCGTTCCACGACCGTGTCGATCTGGTTCGCATATCGATACCCTTTGAGCTGCATGGGGTCTTTCCGTTTCAGCGCTTCTTCATCGTTTTCCGTGAATTCGCCGGATTCGACATTCCAGCCGATGCAGGAGATTCCCGATTCCGGGACCATGCCGAGCGTGCGTTCCCAGCGGCATTTCTTTTCATCGCGGGGATAAGGCATCGAGGTCTTTGCGAGCGCCTTCATCGGGCACGCTTCGGCGCATTTTCCGCATTTTGTGCAGAGCTCCTTGCCGGAATATGCCGCTGTTTCTTCCAATTCCGCCGTGGTCAGCAGGAAACTGAATCTCTGACGCGGTCCGAATTCCGGGGTGAGAAGCATTCCGTTCGCACCGACGGAACCGAGTCCGGAAGCCGCGGCGGCGGGAGCATTCTGCCGGAGATCGGGATGTCCAAGATGCGCCCATGCGAATTCCCAATATGGAGCCAGATTCCGGATCGGATTCCGGGCCAGATCGGCGACGGGAAGCGCCTTGAAGCCTTTCTCTTCCAGTTCGGAGGCTTTGTCGTGCGCCGCCCAAAGAGTTTCGCGGACGAGCTGATATTGCGAATATGCGTAACTCATGGCGCATTCGGCTTCCTGGTTCGCCGCGAGTTCAACCATCCGTTCGGGCATGGAAGTCAGGAAGACCATGACGGATTTACAGCCGGGCAGAAGCGTTTCCGGGTCCAGAATTCCCGGCAGAGTTCTGAGCTTGTCCGCACGGACTGCTGCGATCCTGTCGATGTTTTTTCGCGATCTTTCCGGATCGACCGTCAGTTTTTCGCAGATTTCCGGAAGCGGACAGTTCGTGAAAAGCGAGTTCGTTGAAACCGGATTGTTGCGTTCTTCCACATCGTCGTCGGACATTCCGGCGATCACGATGTTTTTCTTCGCGCGGTCCGCGATGATGTCAAAACAGCTCTGGCCGCCGGTCGATGTCGCACGGGCAGGACCGACCGTATCGCGTTTCCAGCCGGCTTTTTCCGCCGCGAGGTTGTTGGTCTCGGTCCAGTCCTGCGCAGCCTCCCATCCGAGATCGTCTAGGTAACGGGCAATATCCATCGCCGCCATACCGATGCGGACTTTTGTCGTAACGGAAAGGAATTTCCGGTTGTCTCCGCCCGCGGGATAGTTCGGCAGGGAGCGTCCGAGCGTAATGACAAGCGGAAACGCGGCATTGAATTTATCCACAGGATAGCCGGAAACAAAGCTGGACGCCGCTTCGGGGAAGTTGTTTTTCTGAATGCAGAGCCGGTCGGCGCCGCCTTCCACGGCGATTCGGCGGATATCCTTGAGTATCTCTTCGCCTGAAATCTTTGCAAGCTCCTTGACGCGGCGCGGGGCTTCGGTATATTTCTTGTCCCATTTTCGGACTTGTTTTGTCATGCAGAAACGGAAGCAGTTGCCGAATTCACCGCCCGGACGCGCCACGCCGGACTCAATGATCCGATAAAGTTTTTCCTCATCGAGTTCCTCGGTCACGTCAATGAGTTTGTCCATGTCCAATGCGAATTGTTCGCCCCAGAGACAGCGGTAGCGGTTGAGCTTGGCGTATTGGAGGACTTTGTCTTCAATCCGGACCGTGTCGAACCCGGGTTTGAGGAGGACTTCCTCACGATAATTTTTTCCGGGGCATTTGGACACACACATGCCGCAGCGGTCGCAGAGAGGTGCGCCGCGATACAGCGGATCGGGTTCCAGTTCCGCTTCGGTCACCAGGGAAACCAGACGGTTGCGCGGACCGTATTTCGCGGAAAGGGCCATGTTGTTCCATCCGAACTCGCCGAGCCCCGCGGCGACAAACGCATGACGGTGACTGAAAGAGGCGGTATTGGTCGATGGAATGCTTCTATACGGCCTGTGACGCCAGAACCCCGTGCAGGAAAATGGAATGGATGCGTATCCCCTGCCCTCCAGATATTTTGCGAGACGCCATGCGATCGTGTCAAGTTTCGGGATCATGCCGATCTGAAAGGGACCGCTGTAGTTGCTGTTCGGCAGTCCGCCCCATTCGACGGAGGCATCCGGGTGGTGAATGGAAAGTGCGATCACGGATTTTGCTTCCGGCAGATGAGCCGTCGGGCGGAGCATGGCGGGCGCATTGTCCCATCTGGAAACCGGCGCGATTCCCACAAGGTCCGCGCCGAATTCCTTTGCGATTTTCTTGATTTCTTCCGCTTTTGTCATTTTTATGAACCCTCTGTTGTTTTTTTCTCTGCTGCAATTATATTTAAAAATACACTGAAAAGTTCTAAAAGGAATCATATTCATGACCGAAAATATACGATATTGCAACATTTCAAAAAAAATGGCCGCCGCCGGAATCAGGAAAGGACGAGGGGAAGTCCGTAATCTTTTCGCGGGAGGATTGTCCGTCGCATACAACATACAGCCGGAAAACATCATCGCATGGATTTCTTCCGATCAGGGGGATTTCAAAAAAGAAAATGTGCATCGACGTTTCGTCCTGAAAACAATCACTCGCGGATGCATCCGCACGATGCTGGACGGCTATCCGCTTATACTGCATCCGGGAGACGCCGTTCTCTTTTTTCCGTATCAGGTGCATATTTCCAGTCTTTACGAGAAATCCAACAGCGCGTATGAAATGGCCGCCGTGACATTCACTCTTGCCGAGGGCTGCAATTCAGCCGTGCTGGAACCGCTGCGGGGCCGAGTTTTCCGCATGACCGAAGAGGACGGCACGTCGCTTGTGCGCATCCTGCGCGCCTATCAGGGAATAGGAAAAACGACCGCTTCGGACGCGGTCCGCGAGCTCACCGGCATTCTGCAGAGGAAACTGTCACGGCTTGGTGACTCCGTTACGACCGAACGCGTGGATTTGAGCGGGCGCATGGCGGAAGTCTGCACCTATATCCGTTTGAATCTGAAGGAACGGATCTCCGTCAAAACGATCGCCGCTGAATTCGGCGTTTCGAGGGAAACGGTCCGCCGGGATTTCCGGAAGTATTTCGGCGGGCTTTCTCCTTCTGAAATGATGAGGACCCTGCGCATGGGTTACGCGTCCGAACGCCTTTCCCGAACGGAAAAATCCGTAGCGGAAATCGCGGAGGAATGCGGTTTTTCCAATCCGTTTGTATTCAGTGCGGCATTCAAGAATTACTACGGAATGCCGCCTGTCCAATACCGCAAACAGTATTTTTCCAAGTCCTGAAGGAACGGCTGTTCAACCGAACGCTAAAACCGTTTCATGACATTCTGAACAAGAAACAGTCCAGGACCTGGACCGGAGATCCGTTCCGACAGCGGTTAAGGTTCGCGGGCCGTCTCGTCGAGCGCCTTGATCAGGGGATACAGAATGTATTCAATCACGCGTCGGTCTCCTGATTTGATCTCGGCGGTGGCTTCCATTCCCGGGATCAGCCGGAAGGATTTTTTCACATGTTCCAGCTTGCCGCTTACAGTAATCCGTGTGCGGTAATAATAGGTATTTCCCCCATTTTGTTCCTTCTGAAGAGTGTCTTCGGAAATATTGCGGACGATGCCATCCAACGTGCCGTGCTTCTGGAAGGGATAGGCGGTCAGCTTGATCCGGACGTTCGAACCGATGGACACCCTGCCGATGTCCTGAGGCCGGATCTCCGCCTCCAGCTCGATGTGTCCGGTCATGGGCACCAGGGTAATCAAAGCTTCCGCCTCGCGGACCGCCGAGCCCGGAGAGAATGAGGATATTTCATGGACCACCGCATCGCAGGGAGCCCGGAGGTAGACATATTTGACCAGCTGGACGACCTGATCGTATTCCTTGAGATTTTTGGTCAAGTCCCGTTCCGCCGTCACCATGTCTTCGGAGATCTTGTTCCGCCACTCCTGTATGAATGCGTTTTTCTCGGCCTGAGTCGTTCCCCTTTTGTGGGCCAGTTCCAGAATGTCGTTGGAAAGCGAATCCACGGTCGCCTCCATGGACATGCGGTCCATGGACATCTGGATCAGGTCTTTCAGCGAGGCGGCGTTTTTGGAGTGGAGCTGTTTGTACATCACTTCAAGACGGAGAACCTCCTTGAGCCGTTCTTTCTGTTTGGCGAGGGTGTCCTTCTTGTTTTTTTCGGAGGCGTCCAGCTGGAGGAGCGCTTCGGTGTAATAATTCATTTTTTCCCGGTAGTATTCCTGCCTCTGTTTGAAGATCGCCTCCTGCCACTTTTCGAACTGGTTCGGGCCGCCGGGATACGAGACGCCGTCGAACTCCGCACGGAGACGGTTCAGCTGGGCGGTCAGGGCGTCGATCTCGTTTTTCAGACGTTCCGCGTCCGCATTGTTGATCGTGGGATCGAATGTAATCAGAGGCTGGTCTTTTTTGACGACGTCGCCGATCCGTACATTGATCTTCCTGATGACGGAACGTTCCAGCGGTTTCATCACGATGGTCGGTTCGTCCGTGACAAGCTTTCCGTTCGCCTGGACCACCACATCCACTTTCGCCAGATACGCCCAGAGGATCGCTGCCAGCAGAAGGATGACCGGAGCCCATACGCAGAAGCGGACCGCGAACGGCAGACGTTCATTCTTGATTTCCAGAGCATCCGGCTGGAACTCGACTATTTTGTGAGGTGTTGAATCTTTCACCATTTATTCATCTCCCTTCATCTGCTGATTCCAGAAATCACGGTAGATTCCGGGCTGCTGAACCAGTTCTTTGTGAGTTCCGGAAGCCGCGAGTTCCCCGTTGTCCAGCACCAGTATCCGGTCCGCATTGCTGACGATGCTGAGACGGTGGGAAACAATCAGAACCGTCCGACCTTTCGCGATCGCCTTCAGGTTTTTCCGGATCACCGTTTCGCTTTCCGGGTCCAGCGAACTGGTCGCCTCGTCGAAGATCAGGATCGGCGGGTT
>CAYWZD010000200.1:0-7283 GCA_964462755.1 uncultured Victivallales bacterium
TGTCCTTCTTTTGTGACTCCCGATGTTTCGGATGTCCCTTCGCAGAAAATCGCCTCCTTATCTCCGCAATATCTGGGAGAGAAAATCACCAACGGCGCTTCCGAACTGATGTATACCCACTACGGCATCAACCGGATCGCCTACAGCGGAAGTCTGAGCGTCAGCGGCAAGATCAACCGGATCAAAGGGATTTCCAAGTATCTGGTGATGGCTGAAAGCAACTACAACACCAATCACAACCGCGGATTCGCCATCGTGGGGGAGAATTTCTTCACTTCCGGCGCATGGGGATGGCTCGATCCTCGGCATGACGGAGTCATCAATGTGCTCTTCGGAGACGGCCATGTGGAAGGCGTCAACACCGGCCTTAGGGTTTCCGCCTCCGCCTTCACGACTTCGATGAATCCCTACCTGACCAAATTCTTTACCGGGAATTCCACCGTCGGACTCTGGAATGCCGAGAAACCGCGCTGACAAACGTCTCAAAAATAAATGATATCCGGATCATAAACAAAGGACTGTCCTATGAGAACCAAATGGATTGCAGGGGGATTATTGTCCCTGGCCGCGGGAACTCTTCTCGGCGCGGAAACGCTTTCACTCACATTCGAAAAACCGCAGAATCTTACCGTAGGCTCGAAAACGATAAACATCCGTGGCGGAAATGCCGAAGGCTTTCTGGTTTGCGGAAAAGAGGGACTGACGATTCCGGCGGAAACGCTGGTCGGCGAACAGGGAACCATTTTATTCCAGTTCAAGCAGGATAAACCGACCGAGAAGGAACGCGTGAACCGCCATCTTTTGACCCTTCGCTGCAAGTCACGCATGAGGACGGGTTTGTACATGGTGCGCGACGCAAATACCTTCCGCTTCCATTTCGGGGATCTTTCCGGAGACGTGTATCATGTGGTCAAGCCACCGTTCGAATATGGAAAAACGTATTATGGCGGAATCGTCTGGACAGGGACGCGGGTTCAGTTCTATATGGACGGCAAGCTGATCGGCGACTACAAGCAGCCGAAAAAGATGGAAAACGTCATGGCAATCAACCTGGGCCCCTTCAAGGACGGCTGGGTGGCTCCGGCCCCGTGGGGAGATGATACGATGTTCAAGAAACTGAAGGTCTTCAATCAGGCGCTGACTCCCGCGGAAGTGGCGAAGGAATGCGGAATTTCGCTGAAAACCGCAAGCGCGACATATCCGGGCGTCATGAGCGTGCCCTCCAACCCGGAAAAAGCTCCGGCGATCGACGGCAGTCTCCAGGAACCGTTCTGGAAATACGCGGCTTCCCTGCCGGTATTGACGAATCTCGGCAAACCGCTGGAAAGTTTCCGTGCGCCTTTCGGGAAATTCCTGCTCTCCGCGGACGACCGGAACCTGTATCTGGGGCTTTCCTATACGATCCCCGCCGGAAACGACGTCAACGCCGGAACCATGCGCACGAGCAGCTCGGAACCGGAGGTATGGGGGACCGAATCGTTCGAGCTCTATCTGAAGATCGACGGCAATCTCTACCGCTTCGCCGGCAATGTGGCCGGCGGATACACCGAATGGAAAAACAACGGTGTGGAATGGAAGGCACCCTGGGAATACAAGTCCCAGCTCAGCATGAAAATCGACAATTCCTCCGTATGGGAAGGGGAAGTTGCGATCCCGTGGAGTTCTCTGGGACTCAAGGGACGTCCTGAAAAGCCTGTCCTGTTCAATGTCTGCAGGACATGGTGCCTGTCGGATTATTCCGGCGCTACTTCCCTCACCGGCGACGGTTCCTACTCCCGGAGCGAAGTTTTCCCGTCCCTCGTGTTCGAGAAAGACGCGCCCGTTCTCCAGCTGGAAAGCCAGAACAATCCCTCCCGAGGAGTGTTTCAGCAGAAGGTGAATGTGTATTCCCCGGTCGACCGGAAGCTCGTTTATGAAGTTTCCCTCCTGAAGCGGGACGGTTCATCGGAGCCGTTCATTCTGACGGAAAAGGAACTTTCACTGAAAAAAGGAGAATCCAGGGAAGTCACACTGGATGCAAAAATCACGACGAATACCTACGACACGATTCTTTACTCTCTGAAACAAGGCAGCCGCGTTTACGCCCGGTGCATGGCTCCGTTCAAACTGAATGAAGTTTATCTGGATGTCCATCCCCGCTTCATAGCGGGGCATCTGGACTTCGAAATCCAGACGGCTCTGCTCCGGGGCAAGTCCGGCGCTGACTGCGATCCTGTTCTCGTGATCGTTTCACCGGACGGAAAAGAGATATCCCGCTCGAAAATCACGGGCGATTCTCTCCGCGTCCCCTTCGACAGCAAGAATCCGGCCGGAAATTATACCGCGAAAATCGTGGACCGTTCCGGAAAGACGCTTTCCAGTCTGACCGTCCATTTCCCCGGCATCGGGGAATGGGCGACCGCCCAATTCAGGAAGGACATCATTCTTCCCCCGTTCACCCCGCTGAAAGTCAAAGGTTCCGTATATGAGATGTGGGGACGCCGCTACGTGTATGACAACTCGCTGTTTCCGACGCAAATCTTCTCGCAGGACGTTCCGCTTCTCGCCGCCCCGTGCGCCGTGGTTGCCGACGGGAAGGAAATCTTCCGCGGCAGCCTGACTCCCGGCAAGACGGAGAACTACCGCGCCGGGTTCAAAAGCACGGCCTCCGATGCCGACTGCCGCATCACCGCCGATTCCTGGGTGGAATATGACGGTGTGGCCTACAGCCGTTTCAAACTTCATGCGGAAAAGAACCTCAAGGACTTGAAACTCCGTTTCGTGCTTCCCGCGTCGGTTGCAAAATACCTCCACACTTCCATTGGCGGTTCGTGGGGCGTCAAGCTGACGCGTCCGGTGACGGACGGCCGCTTCGCGTTCGGTTTCTATCCGATGATCTGGCTCGGCATGGAAGACAAGGGAATCTGTTTCTTTACGGAGACGAACCGGAACTGGACCGGTCCCAAAAACGCGGTCTGCACGATCGTGAAGAATCAAAAGGAAGCCGTCCTTGAAATCAATATGAGGGAACAGCTCAAGGCCGGAGAGAATTTCGAATTCGAATTCGGATATGTGGCCACTCCCGTCAAGCCGCTTCCGGCCGAGTTCCCCTTCAACATGGTCGGGGACAATCACACGCAGCTGATGCGTCGTCCGGGACATGTTCCCGTCAATGCCGTCACCATCATTTCCGTTCCTTATCCCCATGAGATCGAGAGCTATTTCGGCGACCTTCCCAACGAAAAGGATTCTCCGGCGGTTCCCGCCATGACGAAGGCGCTGAAAATCCGCGATGCCGCCGGGAACAAGGCCGCCATCTACATGGACGCCCGCAATCTTTCCGACGAGTATCCGGAAATGGCCGCGTTCAGGGATGAATGGAAATTGTCGCCCGAACGCACGCTCGACTATACCCGCGACGGCAAGAAACATTATCTCTACGACTGCTGTACCACGACCGGCGCGAACGCCTTCTTCCATCTCCGCCAGAAACGGTGTCTGGAACGCTTCAAGGCGGACGGAATTTATTATGACTTCGGACGTCTTTCCGTATGCAGCAATCCGCTCCACGGATGTTCCGAACACTGGCCGATTCTGGGGCAGCGAGAATTCTACCGCCGCACCGCATTGGTCCAGTATCTCCTCGGAAACAAAGAACCGATCATCATTCTCCACAATACGGACGATGTCCAGATCCCGGCCATTACGTTTGCCACGCATCTGTTCAACGGTGAGCACATCCGGCAGGCCAGCAGCACGATCATGCACAACGGCAAGGATATTCTGGATACCTACGGCATCGAGATGTTTGCTTCCGAGCTGAGTTCCATGCCGTTCGGCCTCACCAATTCCGTGTATCAGGCGAATGACGTGCTTTCCGCCAAAAACGGCGGTGGCAAGGAAGATCCCGAACTCTACAAGTTCCGCATCACCCAGGCGTTTCTTGCCGGAACCCTGCCGCACAATACGATCCTTGCCCAGACCCGCTGTCACTACGGACTGCTGGACAAGATCGTTCGAGAGTATGAGAAGTTCAATGTCCGGCAGGCGAGATTCATCGGCTACTGGGACAAGCCGGCAGCGGTCAGGGGCGCTTCTGATATTTACGTGAGCGTCTATTCCCATCCGTCCGAAAAGAAAGCGCTGGCGGTGATTTCCCACATCGGAAAGGGTCATGCGGATCAGACGTTCGAGGTGAGATTCGACGCGCAAAAACTCGGGTTCGTCCCGAAGAAGGCGGTTGACATTCTGACCGCGCCCGACCCGGACTATGACGAACTTTACAAAATCCGTTCGAAAAACCGTGTGCCGGACCACCGTGCCCCGCTGAAGCTGGGCGACTTTGGGTCAAAGCTCGACGGCATCCGGGACGGCGTCCCGAAAATGAGCCTGAAACATCACACGTTCGCCCTCGTGGAACTCTCCGAATAAGGATTGTCCATGAAAACGCCGGGGAGAATTCTCTTCCCGGCGTTTTCATGTAAGGAAAAACCTTTGATTCGGGATTATTGTTTTTTTCTGGTTTTTTCCGAGAGCGCATGGATAATTGAATCGATCTCTTCCCGGTTGAACAATTTGACGGGATAACTGTATCTTGCGCCCGGATAAATGACGGTAAGCACGCAAGGCTGTCCGCGGTCGGACCGTTTTTCATATCGGATGTCTTCCAATTCATCCAGTTTCACCATCCTCACGGGAATCAGGAACATGTAAAAACGGATTTCCTCTTCGGTGACTTCTATTCGATATGAGTAGACAAGGCTGATCGGAACCAGGATGAACCCTATCGGAATCAGGATAAGCACCATAGCGGAATGGAGATCAAATCCCCGTGGTGCCAGTGCCATGCAGAGCATTCCTCCTGCGATGAGAAGAAGGGTAAACAGGCTGAAGGCGGATATCGGTTTTCTCGCAGATTGCCACGACGGATAAATGATTTTTTTCATATTGCATGTTCCATTCATTTTTCAGCAGATTCGCCTGTCGTTTTCTGCGACGTTTTTTGGGCTGTGACGGGAATTGGCGTTTCTTCCCTCAGAAAGCCGCCGATGAGCTGGATTTTATCCGGTTCCACCTGAAGAGAGCCTTCCAGTTTGCGGCATGCGCCTGCCTTGTTTTCTTCATAATATTTGTATGTCAGCTCGAATGATGAGTCCGGCCTTTCTTTCATGCTGCCTTGAAAGGAAAATGAAGAGGAGTCCGGGGAATTTGATTCCGGCGACGTGATCTGATAGCTCCTGTTTGCTTTCAGAAGAAAACGCCGCGCAATGATTTCGTATTGATCCTTGTTCAGGACCGGTTCAAGAGTTTCTCTGTTTATTGGAATCCCGACGGAGCGGGTAAGCAAGGACGCGTTGCCTTTTGCCTCGATGATAAAGAATTGTAGGAAAAAGCAATCTTTGAAGGGACTTTTTGTGATGCATAAGGCATAGTTTGTCGCCGTTCTCTCCGCCCCGGAAGAAGTCGCTGAGACAAGGAACCACGAGATGAACAGCATAAGCACGATTATGATGTTGTTTTTGAGCCCGAACATTTTTCCCCCAAGGTTACATTTGAAAAATCTGAAACTTTAATAACTTTTTAAGATTTTCCGTAAGAATACATTGTTTTTCCTCTTTTGCAAGCCCCTCTGCATACTTTGCGAAAACACGGACACTCATCTGAAATCTGTCACAGCATTTGTTTTTGAGGCTGTTTTCAAAAAAACAAATATTTTTCAGAAAACTGGTTGACAAAAATAAAGAGGGTTGTATATTGGTTAGTGAAAGTTAACTAACATGGTTGGTGAAATCATGAATTTGACGAAAAGACAGAAGGAAATCATCGATGCGGCGCTGCGTCTCACGGCGGAAGGCGGCATCCAGAACCTGACGATCAAGAATGTGTCCGGCGCACTCGGGATCACGGAACCGGCTCTTTACCGTCACTTCAAAAACAAGTCGGAGATCGTGAAGGCCATGATCGCCAATTTCGAGGTGATGGCCGAAGCGGCGATCACCGACCGGGAGGCGGGCGGTCTGCGCGGAATCGAAACCTTCGTCAAGAGCCGTTTTGCGCTGGTGGCCGGAAATCCGCCGCTGGCCAAGGTGATGTTTTCCGAAGAATTGTTCATGGATGATGAAGAGTATTCCGCCCTGCTGCTCGACATGATGCACCGGCATCGCGGCTCCCTGCGGAAAATGTTTCTGGACGCACAAAAGGCGGGGGAAATCCGCCGGGACATCGAAGTGGACATGCTGTTCCGTCTGGTGCTCGGTCCGGTCCGGCTCCTGATCAAGCAGTGGGGAATGTCGAAACAGGCCTTCAATCTGGTCGAAGAGGGCAATCGTCTCTGGGACGCCCTCTGCAAAACCTTGAAATGAAACAGAACGCTTTCAGGCTTTGAACCATCCACATGGAAAGGAACCCCTCCATGAAAAGAAAAGTGATCGAGATCGATGAAGAACGGTGCAACGGCTGCGGGCTCTGCATCCCGAACTGCCCGGAAGGGGCGCTTCAGGTCATCGACGGCAAGGTCCGTCTGATCAGCGACTATTTCTGCGACGGCCTCGGCGCCTGCGTCGGGGAATGCCCGCAGGGAGCCCTCCATGTGGCGGAACGCGAGGCGGAACCCTACGACGAAAAGAGAGTCATGGAGAACATCATCCGTCAGGGAACCAATACGATCCGCGCCCACCTGAAGCACCTTCAGGACCACGGCGAAAAAAATCTCTACAACATCGCCGTGGAAGTCCTCAAGGAAAAGGGGATCGAGGTTCCGGAAGCCGCTCCGGCGGGAAAACTTCCGTGCGGATGTCCGGGAACGCTGGCCCGCCTCCTGAAGCAGAAACAGCCGGAAACTCCGGCGGCTCCGGTTGCGGGACACACGCCGTCGGCGTTGAGACAGTGGCCGGTCCAGCTCCATCTTCTGAATCCGGCGGCGCCGTATTTCGATGACGCCGAACTGCTGGTCTGCGCCGACTGCGTGGCGTATGCGCACGGCGATTTCCACACGAAGCTGCTGCCGGGAAAAATCCTGATCATCTTCTGTCCGAAGCTGGACCACAGTTTCGACGAATATGCCGGAAAGCTGGCGGACATCTTCACGATGCATAAGATACGGTCCGTCACCGTGGCGAGGATGGAAGTCCCGTGCTGTGGAGGAACTCTCGGAATTGTGGAAAAGGCGATGGAAATCGCCGGAAAGAATTACCCTGTTGAAGTCAAAATCATCGGAATCGATGGGAATATAACCCGCAACCAGTAAAAAAGGAGAGAGAACCATGAGCATGTTCTGTTTTCAATGCCAGGAAACCTGCAAAAAC
>CAYWZD010000201.1:0-7250 GCA_964462755.1 uncultured Victivallales bacterium
GCGTCTGGAACTGGAAGAAGCGGCGAAACGGGTGGGGTTGAAACTCTGGACGCCGGAATTTCAATATTGTTCTCCCAAGGAATTCGACACGAACCCGCAGAGGATCGCGAAGATTTTCCGAGAAGAGCCTCCCACGGCGATCTTCAGCCGCAGCGACATCCTTCTTTTCAATTTCATGCAGAAAATCCGGGCGTTTTACCCTCAGTGCAACGACATTGAGCTGGTGGGCTGCTACAATACGAAAAGTTCGCAGATCCCTCAATATGAATTCTCCTCTTACGACATGCAGTGGAATCATGTATGGGATCTGGCGATCCGCAAAAAAACGCGGGGAACGGAATGGTGCATCCCGAAAATGGTCATCCGGGAAAAAACCACGCTCATATAGGTTCACAGATTTTTCTATTCAATCATCACGGGAAAGGATATAGGAAATGAAAAGCAGGGTGCAGACGGAATTGAAATTGTTACGGAAGTTGAACGGATTCACACTGATCGAACTACTGGTTGTAATTGCGATCATCGCGATTCTGGCAGGAATGCTTCTGCCCGCCTTGAACCAGGCGCGGGAGAAAGCAAAAGCGGCTTCCTGCAAGAGCCAGATGAAAAATATCGGAACGGCTCTCTCCATGTATTCGGGAGATTACCGGGATTACTTTCCTTTTACTAAAAATAAGAATTTCATGGAAGGAGCGGCTCTTTACCTTGGCATAAATCCGGAAGTCAGCATTTCCGCAAAAAAACGTACAATATTTGCATGTCCCAGTGATAATTACGCCCATAACGGGCCAACTTGCAGCTATGCGGCCAATGCCGGATATTCCTGGAGCTGGGGGGAATCCTACTACGGGATGATCTGGCTTCCCAGCAGTACCAACTTCGGCAGCCGTCGTTTCAGCGAGGTACAGTTTCCCTCCCGGACGTTTTCCATAGTGGAAATCTGGCTGTATCAGAACCGCCTTTTCAACTCGGGTGCGGCCGCGGCGTTCATCCCCACAATGACTGTGGCCAACGTCTTTACAGTAGGCGGAAGCACATCCAATGAAGTTCAGATTTATTACCATGGGAAATGTCGTCTGAACCTGCTGTACGCCGATGCGCACGTGGGAGATATGTATTACCGCGAATACGGACAAGCATACACGGGCGCTTCTCTGCCTTACTGGTGGTATATTCGGAAACCTTAATAAGGAGATATCCTGCAAATGTACAAAAAAATAATGGCATCCTGCATCGTCGGTCTGGTCGGTTCCGGTCTTCTCGGAACGGAAGTCAATGTTTATGGAAACTTTGACTCCTTGAATCCCAAAGGAAATGCTCCGGTTCACTGGGTGAAGGAATTCGATCACCAGAGCGGACTGGGGGAAACCAGGCTGGAGAAAAACGGAACCGGCTCCGTATTCAAAGTAATGACAGAAAAAAGAGAAGTAAACTTTTATACCGAAAACACATACAAGGCAGGACCGGGACAACGGATCACGATAGAAATGGATGCCCATGGAGAAGGGTATCTTCTGTTCAAGGTTTATTTATATGATATTGGTTATTTTGGCCAGCTTTCAAGCGAAAAACAGTTCCTTCTGAAAAATGAATTCAAAAAGATCAAAGCAACTTTCTTGTTGAAGGAGGCATATCCTTTTCAGAAAGATGGAAAGAGCATCCAGCGGAAACCATCAATGGTTCGGATTGTTTTTACAGTGGGTCCGGACTCCCTAGTCGTGCTGAAAAACTGCAAGGCATATTTCGATACGGCCCCATTCCGCGTGGTCACATCCGAAAAGGCTGCGATTTATGAGCAGACCGCGGCAAAGGAACTGGAAACCTATCTCGGAAAAATTGTCAAGGAGAAACTTTCCGTCGGGGGAACTGATGGAATTGTCTTTCATGTGGGAAATACCGGATTCGCAAAAAGCAAAGGATTGGACAATGAAAAACTGCGGGATGAGGAATGGGTCATCAAATCATTCGGAAAAGATGTCGTTTTGAACGGAGGCGGTACAAGAGGAACACTCTATGCTGTTTATCATTTTCTGGAAGATGTCTGCGATGTTCACTGGTGGAATCCGGAAGAAGAGTATCTTCCGGCTCCATCGGACATCTCCCTGAAATCCATGGATTTGCATGGCACACCGGCATTTTTCTACCGGGACATCTACGCTCCGAAAGAATTTGCCGGACGGGACAAATTCGCAATCAGAATCCGTTTGAACCGGGCCGGGGATGTGCCGATCCGTCCGGAATTCGGCGGAGCGTTTACCTATGGGACCCCGTATCACTGTCATACATTCAGCTGTTATATACCGCAGAACCGGTTCTTCAAGGATCATCCGGAATATTTTGCCTTGAAAAATGGAAAACGCGGAGGCGGAAATTTAGGCGGAGCATGGAGCGGACAGCTGTGTCTTTCCAATCCGGCTCTGAAAGATATTTTCCTGAAACAACTGAAAGGATGGATTCAGATGGACCGTCGCAGAGCCGATTTCAACGGGACCGCTTATCCACGAATTTACGATCTTTCCCAAAATGACGGAACCGGCCCGTGTGAATGCGAAAAATGTGCTGCTCAAGTCAAAAAATACGGTCATTCCGGTCAGTTGCTGCTTCTTCTGAATGATCTGGCGGACGAAATCCGGAAAGAATATCCGGATATTTATTTGAGCACCTTGGCGTATGGATATTCCATCGACACCCCGAAAAGCGATGTCCGTCCGAGAGACAATCTAATCATCAAGCTTGCCCGCAGCAGCAAAACCAACACGGGGCGTTCCATAAGCAGCCCGGACAACGCCGAATGGGCCAGTAAGATTCGGGATTGGAGCAAAATTGCAAAGAATCTCTTTATCTGGGATTACGCCCATATCTGCTGGGAAGGCGTTCAGGGGCTTCCCGCCGCCACGGAACTCGAATATGGAGAGACACATCAGTTCTACCGGGATAATAATGTCAAAGGGCTTTTTTGGGAACAGGGGAATCCATACCTTGAGGATATGTATGACCTGAAAGTTTTTCTTGAGTCCAAACTGATGGAGAATCCGGATGCCGACTTGCAGAAGCTCACGAAACTGTTCATGGAAAAATATTATGGCGCGGCGGGAAAATATATTTACGAATACCGCAGAACGCTTCAGGATGCATTGAAAAGAAACAACGGCTATATCGGAGGCAATCCGCGTGTGGGGACTTTCAGTTATCTGGATGATGCGGCGATGTGCCGCTGTCATAAAATTTTCGATGACGCGGAAAATGCCGTTCAGGACTCGCCTTTGCGGAGAACACGTGTCCGCCGGGCGCGCCTCGGGCTGGATCGTCTTACCTGCCGCAAGGGATTCGGATTCCCTCTGCGCCGCTTCGGAGCTCCGCCGGTCACGACTTCGCTTCTTGACTTTGCCGCGGCACAATGTCGAATCCGTGAAGTCTGGCCGTCGACATTGGAATCCGCTGTCCTTTCCTCCAGGGTTCTTCCCGTTGTTACAGCCGAAATGGAGCAATATAACCTGAAGCGATATCCGAATGAACCCTCGCCGCCGAAATACTTTCAGGGTAAAATATTCTATGATTTTCCGGCAAACCGCTTCGAGGATCAGTCCAAGGGGAGATCGACTCTGGTTGCCGCGCCGGATGCGGAATCAGGATATGCGCTGAAGATCCCCTTGACGAGTTCAACGCACATCGACAGAAAGCCTTTATGCTTCGGAGTCTACAGCACAAGAAACATGACTTGTCCTGCGGCAGGAGAAGTCGCGGCTCCATCCGGAAAAGGATTTCAATGGTATAAAATTGGAACCGTTCAGAATTTGCGTGAAACCTTTGCCTTCCTGGACGCCTCCTGGCGAACGCAGCTTCACTTCTACCGGGACGAGCTCTTCGGAAAACCTTTCGAACTGTGGGTATCCATCAAAGCCGATGGACCAAAGTTTTTCAAAGACTCCAAAGAAAAAGAGAATTACATCTGGATTGAACGGGTTGTTTTAGTGGAGAATCCTGCATCTTCGTAAGGGCAAGGGAAAATACCGGAGGAAAGAGGGATTCAGCCTTCGATTCCGGAGGGGATGCGAATCCCCCGTATTTGTCCCGTATTGGAACAACAAGGAAATGTGAAAAATCAAAAATAACCATCCTATTGTGTTATCGGCCTTCACACGGACGGAGGGACGTGCCTTTCTCGTCATACGGAAAGCGGCATTCAACCTGAAACGACTAAATACCGCAACATCACAAGAAAGCAGTCAAGCACCCTTATGAATATCGATCGTCTGTTTCCGGATCAATTTCGTGCGTTCGTCAACGGGCCGCTTTCCATATGTGTCGGCCGTTTCGGTGGAATCGATTCCGTCGAACGGCTCGACATTCGTGACTTTCACGGAAAACTTTATCCCGACCGCATCCCCATCCCCTGGATTACACGGAACGTCTCCAAAATCATGGAAAGGCCTCTCTACGGTCCAGGAATCCGATTCCTTTCAGAAAACGTTCAATACGTGCCTGAAAAACCGGAACTTCATCCCTTCGGGTTCCGCTCCGACGCCATGTCCATGATCCTGAAACAAAACTCCGCCGCCTTCCGGTTCGCCGGACATAAAACAGGAACCTTTCGGATTGTCTTCTGCCGCCATCACATGCCTGACGGGAAGAGAAAATCCCTTCAGAACCAGCTTGCACGGAACGATACCGGAATCCGCTGGCTCCCCGGAGAACTCCGTGGACCGGGATTCAATCCAGAACTGCCGTTTCCCGAAAACGGAGTCGTAATTGATCGCGCAGAACCAGTCTTTGATCCAGTATCCGGAATGTTCGTCTTCCGGATTGAATGCACTTACGCTGATCGCAAAAAATCCCTTGCAATGGCCATTGCAATCTCCTATGGCTCAATATCTTCCGTTGCAACGGAGGCCTTCGATCGGGTCCCCATGTTCTCCGTTCTGCCCGACGGCTGGGTTCTCTCTGCCAATGTTCCGGAGAAGGAACCCGTCTTTGTCGGATTCGGATTCGCTCCTTCTGAAGAAGAGTCATGGCAAATCGCGCAAAATGCCGCAGAAACGTTCGAAACGCAATTCGCGGAGGAACTGTGCGCCTGTGAACCGATGCTCAACGTCCGGATCGGGGGCCTGCCAGAATCTTCCGTTTTTTTCCGGGAAATGCCCGGATACCAGCGTCATCTGCTCCTGGCCGAGACGAACCGTGAACTTGCCATCCGCGCGGCGACTTCCAAATTCGGTTTTTTTGCCCTTTGGGACGATATTTATCCGAGTCGTGATTTCCTGCTTTTCGGCGAGCCCGAACGTACTCAAAAAATGCTCCGTTACATGCTCGGCTATCCGTGGGTTGAAACTTGCCCGTGGATTACCATGCAACTAACCCTTGCCATCGGCGAATACCTTGCGTTTACACGCGACGATGCGTTTTCCGACGAGGCGCTTCCGCATCTGCGCCGGTTCCTTGATTTCTCCGAACGCTTCACCGATCCTGTCACCGGACTTCTCAAGACCTCCCTGAACTGCGGCGTCGACAATGCAAAGGAGGCTGGGCTCGACGATTTGTTTTTCGCCTCCTGTCTGAACGGATGGTGGTATGACTCCCTGCGGACGCTCGAAAACCTCGCCTTTGACCACGACGACACAGCGCTTGTGGAACGCTGTTCGCACTTCGCGGAAAACATTGACGCCCACTACACGGACGCTTTCTTCGACGGACGGGAAGGTTATCTTCGTGCTGCTCTCCGTGCGGACGAAACTCTTCCCGCCGTTGCCGTCTTCCAGAACACCCACACCATAGCCATGGATTATCCCTATGGACGTCATTTGTTCCGGAACATCCTTCCCAAGCTCGCCGCGTGGCAGGCCGAACGGCTCCGGAATCCGATGGGGCATACCGCCGTTCCGTGGGACAGCGCCGTTCCATGCGAAATGTGGAAATCCGTTCATATGAACCAGCACTTGGGCCATGAATGTCGAGTCGCCCGCTGCGGCGGCCGTCCCGACGAGGCACTCCGCGTTATGAAGGGGTATCTCGAATATTTCACGAAATATCGGTGCGCAATCGAAACGTTCAATCTTGCCGGATGCGACGGCGATTCGCACCAAACCTCGGACTGGCAGGCGTTCTCCGCAACGGGTGCGGCACAGGGACTCCTCCGCGGCGTCGGCGGACTTGACTGGCATCGTGGCGGACTGCTGTGGAATCCGGCGGAGGAATCGACGGAGTTCTCGGTTGAAAATCTGCATTTCCTCGGATGCCGCTGTTCGATTCACGCGTCCGGACGCGGAAAATACGTGAAATCCCTCACTGTCAATGGATGCCGCATCATCGGCTCCCTGCAGATTCCCGACGACGTGTTCCCGCGTTCCGGAGACGCACGGATCGAAATCAAACGTTCTTCGCGGGCCCCGGAATACCCGGTTCTGTTAAGTGCTCCGGATTGTCCCGTGACGGAGGTCTCTGTCCAGAGGAACGTCTTGTCGTTCCAGATTGGGAAAACAGTGCGCACGCCGCTTCGGATTGCGTCGGAATCTCCGATCATTGTTTTGCGAAACGGTATTCCTCTGAATACTCTTCCGGATTCTATTCCCGGGATTTTGTGGTGCGACGCCCTGTTCCACACGGGCGATCGGATTGCCGTGCTTCTCTATGCGGATTCCACTTGTCCCCCGTCCCGGAGTTCGTCTGGAAAATAACATCAGGGGGATGTTTATGGAATCCTCCGCATGCCCCGGAGTCCGACCGAACATCTGCGACGACGGCAAAGCGAAGTTTCTCCAACATAACCGCTGCGACAGCGGATTCTGTGTCCCGGAACGGTTCTAGTTTCTCTCCCGGCGAATTCATACTGTGGAACGTCCGGAAGCTTTCTTCCAACAAAAATTGTTTTGAAGAACCTTTTTTCCCGGAAAAAGGATGGGTTATTTGATTTTTTTCGCTGATTTTGCCTTGAAAAGCGCTTTTCTGTCGTTATGTTTAGGCATTAAGCAAGGAATGCGCGACAACAACGCAATCCAAACTGAAAAGAAACACAACATAAACCGAAAAGAGAGGTAACCAATGGTCACTGCAATCATCCTGGTGAATGTCGAACGCGATCTCATCATGGACGTCATCGACGAAGTCCTCAAAATCGACGGCATCATGGAAGTTCATTCCGTTGCCGGGGAATATGACCTCGCCGCCATCGCCCGAGTGGACGACAATCAGCAGCTCTCCATGATCCTGGCCGACAAGATGTGTCACCAGATCAAGGGCATTACTCATACGAAGAC
>CAYWZD010000202.1:0-7229 GCA_964462755.1 uncultured Victivallales bacterium
GAATCCGGCGCGCATTGGTCAGGCCGCCGACCCGGCAGACCTTGATGTTGATGATGTCCGCGCTGCCGAGATCCGCACAGCACCGGGCATCGTGCATCGTGTGGATGCTCTCGTCCAGACAGATCGGATTTTTGACTTTTTCCCGCAGAATCGAATGGTAATAAATGTCGCGTTCATCCAGAGGCTGTTCGATCATCAGGAGACGGAAACGGTCCCATTCGGCGATATGGTCCGCGTCTCCGATTCCATAGGCGTTGTTGGCATCCACCATCAGACGGATATCCGGGAAGCGTTCCCGGACCGCCTGAATGTACGGGGTATCGAAACCGGGACAGACTTTGAGTTTAATCCGCGCGTCGCCTTTTTCGAGCAGTTTTTCCACGGCGGCAACGGTTTTGGCGGGGGAATCCTTGATGCCGATGCTCGGCCCGGATTCGAAGCGCCGGTGAGTGCCGCCCAGCAGTTCCCAGACCGGCCGGCCCATCATCTGCCCGTAGACGTCCCAGACGGCGGCGTCCACGGGAGCCTTGGCAAAATGGTTGCCGCGGTAATGTTCCATACAGTCGGTGACTTCGTCCGGATGGGAGAACTCTTTGCCAAGAAGAAGCGGCGCGAGGGTGTTGCGGAAGATGTCCGCCACGGAACCGGCGGTCTCATGCGCATAAAAAGGAGTCGCGTCGACGGCGGCTTCGCCCCATCCGGTCAAGTCGCCGCTGCGAAGTTCGAGAATGGCGGCGGTCTTGTCGGTAATGACCCCTGCGCTGATCCGGAAAGGCATCGCCAGCGGGATGGAATACAGGTGCAGTGTCATTGAATCGATTTTGAAATTCATCCTTCGTCTCCATAATCGTTTTGCATTCCGTACAATATTGAATGATAAAAAACAATATATCATTTATGTACATGAAAATCAACCGGAATGCCTTGCAAGTCAAATCCGGAACGTGTATATTTCGATGTTCAGAGTATTTTTTTATCGAATGGCTGAACTCCGGCGTCCGGCGGGCGCGAAACAGATAAATCAGGAATGACACGAATGGCACAGACAAATCTTCATGAAAAGGTCAGCGCGGTCCGGCGGCAGCTTGCCTCCGTCATCCGCGGGAAAAGGGAAACTTTCGACCTGCTGCTCACAGCGCTTTTCGCAGGGGGCCATATTCTCATGGAAGACGTTCCGGGAGTCGGGAAGACGACTCTGGCAAAGGCGCTGTCCCTGTCGGTGGACGCCCAGTTCAACCGGATTCAGTTTACGCCCGACCTCCTGCCGGCGGACATTCTCGGGTCATCCATATTTTCTCCGAAGGAAGGCTCTTTCTTCTTCCGGAAGGGTCCCATTTTCACCAATTTTCTGCTGGCGGACGAAATCAACCGGGCATCGCCGCGCACCCAGTCGGCCCTGCTGGAAGCCATGAACGAACGTCAGGTTTCGATCGACGGACACGTCGAGAAACTGGCGGAGCCGTTCCTTGTAATCGCCACGCAGAATCCGGTGGAATACTATGGAACCTATCCCCTGCCGGAAGCCCAGCTCGACCGTTTCGCCATCCAGATTTCGCTCGGATATCCCGACGAGGATGCGGAGATGGCCCTCCTGATGGACCGGAAAATCGTCGATCCGCTGGACTCCATCCAACCGCTTCTGGACTGCCGGGAAGTCTGCAACATCAGCGCGGAAGTCCACACGGTCGAGATCGAACGTTCCATTATGGAATACATGATCCAGGTCATCCGCGCCACACGGGACACTCCTGAAATCCGTCTCGGCGCCAGCCCGCGCGCCCTGCTGACGCTGTCCCGCTGCGCCCAGGCCGCCGCCTGGCTCGACGGACGTGTCTTCGTCCGTCCGGACGACGTCAAAAACCTTCTGATCCCCGTTCTGGCGCACCGTCTGGTCATGACTCTTGAAAGCAAGCACGCCGGCATCTCCGCCATGGAGGTTCTGGAAGGAATCATCCAGAAGACCAAAATTCCCGTCTGACGGTTTCCGGGAAAGGGTATATGAAGAAGAGAACCCAAAAGAGCGAGAATTTTGTCACGCGTTTTCAGTCGGGTCCCACCTGGCTGCCTATCCGGAAGAACCGCGTGGACAGGGAATACGTCTCTCCTACCGTCATGATGCTTTACTGGATGACGGCTTTCGCGGACAATTATTTCACGCCTCAGGGACGTCTTCTGCTGGTTTCCTATCTTCCGATCACCTTCTATTCACTGCTTCTCGCCCGAAGCCCGGCGGTCATGCTGTTTTTCCTCCTGACGCTTCTTTTCCTGATCGACCTGCTGGCAAAAATCGTCTTTCCCAGAAGCATTCAGGTGACCCGGCGACCTCCCTCGCGCACCGTATGCGGAACAACGTTTGAAGTCCGCACGGAAATCATAAACAACTCCTTTCTCCCCGGCTTCGACATCCTTGTGGACTCCTCCATGTGCACCAGGGAATTCGTCCCGGAAGAGCGTTCGGTTCCCAGACTCCAGATTCCGGCAAAGTCACAGATGCTGCTCCGTCGCCGTTACAAAATCCTGAAGAGAGGCATTTACGAACTGCCTCCGCCCGTCGTGGAGAGCCTCTTCCCCTTCGGCCTCATCAAAGCAAGACGCAAACGCGGGAACCGTCAGGAAGTCATCTGCCATCCGTTTCATACGGAACTGGGTTCCATCCGGCTGCCCGACGGCTCCAGCCTCCATCACCACAGCATGAGTTCCACCCCGACAGTCGGCGACAGCACCGATTTCCACGGATGCCGCGAATATCGCGACGGCGACGATCCCCGCAAAATCCACTGGGGGGCCAGTGCAAAGCACAACCGTCTTGTAGTAAAGGAGTTCCAGGAAGAAAAGCTCTCCAGTGCGGCCATCATCCTCGATAATCTGTGTCCCTCCCCCATCACCAGACCGTTTTCCATTCTGAAGAATCTGGTCACCCTCAAGTCGATTCTTCCGGCCGATCAGGACGCGCCTTTCGAGGCCGCGGTTTCGCTGACCGCCTCCCTCGCCAATTCTCTGTCCGCCCACAACTTCGTAGTCGATGTCTTTGCCGCCGGCTCGAAGATTCACCACTTCCGGACCGGACGGAACACGATGACCCGCGAGGCTTTCATGGATCTTCTGGCCTCGTTGGAATATACACGCTCCTTTGACCGCTTCTGCAAACTGTCGCCCTCGGTTCTCAATCAGATTGCTTCCACGGGAGCAGTCTTTCTCATCCTGCTGAACGTCGACAAGGAAGCCGAAAATCTTTATAGAAGCCTCCTGAAGCACGGGGCGGCCGTCCGGGTTTTTCTGGTCTCGTCCTCCCCCGGCCCCGACTGGGTGGAAACCGTTTCCGTGGACGACCTGCTGAAAGGAGGAAACGGCAGCTTATGAAAGATACGCCCTTCCTCGATTTCACGACACTCCTGCGCAATATGGCGATCGTCCTGCCGCCGGTGTTCCTCTATACGATCAAAAGCGATTATCCGCACTACCTGATTCTTACCGTAATGATTCTGCTGTTCGCGTTCTTCCAGAAGGCCTATCTGCCGTTCAGCGACCGTCCCATCATCTATACCGCCACCATGGCGCTGATCCTGACCGTGATCCCGGACCTTCTGGTGGGAGTCGATGATTCCCGTGTTGGGTTGTTCGATCTTGTGGTGCGTTCCAATCTCGCCATTCCGTTTCTTGCGTATCTGGCCGCCTTCAGCTGCGCCTTCTATCCGCTCCCGCAAAGACTCGGGTTCACAGCCGCGTGTTCCGCGGGCGCCATGCTGATCTGCGGCGACCGCTTCTACTCGGAAACCCTCTCCAACTCGTTTCTGCCATTCCTGACCCCCCTTCTGCGGAGCTACACGATCACATACGCCTGCGCGGTCACAATCATGGTTCTGGTCCTCCCGTTTTTCTTTTATTCCGCATACAGCAAGAAAAATTTCCCCGGACGGCGTTTCCCTCTGCAAAACCGGATCGCCAAGCTCTTCTGTATTCTCCTGATTCCCGTTTTCGCCATCGCCGCCACCCGCTTCTATTATCAGAATGAGTCCTTCATGCGCACGGTGGAATATTACTTCCTCCGGATCGGCATGAAACGCTTCTCGCCTCAGGGGGGAACGCATTTTCTTTCGCAGAACGTCGATCTGAACTCCACCCTCTCCCCGGAACTGGCCGCCGACCCGAACGCGGTCATGTTCCGCGCAAAGGCAGCCTCGGCGCCGGGCTATCTCCGGGGCGGAGTCTACTCCACATACGAAAACGGACGCTGGACCGTTCCCAAGGCGCTCCCCGAACAGCTCTCCGCAACAAGACGGGCCACCATCCTTTCCTATTCCACTTTCAGCGTGGGCGAGGAAAACAAATTCGCCCATCCGGCATCGATTGAGATCTTTTTCGACCGTCTCCGAAGCGGGGGCGTCATTCCCGCGCCGGGAAACACCTTCCGCCTCGACGCCGTGGCGGATTCCGGCGACATCACGCCATCCGGCATCTTCGCTCTGAAACAGTGGAAAACCGACGGAGGATGCACTCTTTACGTTCCGGCCATCGTCCCGGAAGCCGTCTGGCAGAAACCGAAACCGGAAGATTCCGAACTGCTGACCATTCCGCAGGAAATCCGGGACTCTCTGGAGGCACAGCTTCCTCCGGAAGTCCTGAATTCCAAAAGCGACATGGAAAAAATCCTTGCACTTAGGACATACTTCCAGCAGAAATTCACGTATTCCCTCGCTCCGTCCGATCTGAAACTGCGGGGCGATCCCATCCTCCATTTCCTTTCCAAAACCCGCAAAGGGCACTGTGAACTCTTTGCCACGTCGGCGGTCCTTCTGCTCCGGACGCAGGGAATTCCGTCACGCTATGTAACCGGATTCCTCTGTGTGGAAAAAAGTACGGTGTCCAACTATTACATCGTCCGGGCCTCCCACGCACACGCATGGTGCGAGGCATATCTGCGCGAGGATAAACGCTGGGTTCTGGTCGAAGCCACTCCGGACAACGGACTCGCCGAGATGCGGACCCAGAAGGATTCTTCCCCGAAAGCGGTTTATGACCTGCTGAAACAGCTTTTCCAGCAGGCTTTCGCCGATGTCCGCCGCGGTCATTTCGCCAATGCGGTCTTCATCCTGTTCGAGGGGTTGTTCGACTTTTTCTGGAAACTGCTGAGAACCGTTCCGGGAATCATTGCCGCCGCCTCGGTTGTCATCGCGATCATTCTCTTCTACTGGAAAAAACGGAGACGCCGTCACAAAAAACGCATGACTCTCTCCCATGAAATGAAGGCTCTTGCCGCCTGCTTCGCCGTATTCGAAAAGACCTACGCCGCCCGGACGGGCAAAAAAACTCGTCCTCCGCAAATGACGATTCTGGAATACTATACCGATCCGGAGGCCCGGAAGCTCTGTCTCCGCTACGAACAGCTCCGCTATCGGACCGTCTCCCCCTCCCCGGAAGACATCCGGGCGTTCGAAGAAGAAGTCAGCCATCTGTTCCGGGATCAAAAGAAGGCGAAGTAAATCCCTTCCGGGAAAGGAACCGGAAGCTGGAATCGCGGGAAATCAGAATCTGCGGTATTTCCAGGTGAGGACAAGATAGGAAAGCATCGCCAGAAAAGTCAGTCCCGCACAGAGATAGAACGGGAACACCGGGTTGATGAGCATCGAGAGATACCCTCCCAGCAGAGGCGCAAAAGTGGAAGTCACTCCGACAATCGTTTCATTGACCGACACATACCGCGGCGTCTTTTCCGGATGGACCAGCGCATGGAATGTGCACAGGAAACAGAACATCCCGGAAAAACATCCCAGCAGAACGGCTCCCAAGAGATAGGGGATCCACCCCGAATTCAGCGCGAAAATCAGAAGCGCGGCGACTCCCCCTATCGAAGTAATGACGGCCGGACCCGGATGATACAGGCGGCGTCCGAGTTTCCAGAAACCGAGTCCAACCAGCCCCTGCGTATAACTGATGACCGCAATCACGATTCCCTGTTCCACCGTGGTCATCCGCAAGGTCTTGGTGCAGTAATCCGGAAGGTGCGTCCGCATCATCATGATGCCGATGTATCCGAGAATCGTCAGCACCCACGCCGCCACCATCAGGTCCGGAAGAGTCCGGGTGAATTCCGCCTCTTTCACGGCGGGAATCTCCGTCTCTTTTCCATCTTGAACAGGAGTCTCTTCCAACCGAAGTTTTTCATTGACGAATTTCCGCATGAAAATGACGCACGCAATCACGAAAAGGATCAGGAGGATATTGATGCCGTAACAGTATTTCCAGCCGTGTTCCTGGGAGAACATGCCCCAGACCAGCGCCGCGATGAACGGTCCGGAAGCCAGCCCGGTGCTCCACGAGAAAGTGTAGATTCCCGTGCTTTTGGCGACGGAGTTCAGCGAATGGTCCTCCTTCTCGAACATCTTGACGACCATCTGGAACGGGGCGAAAAACATCGCCGTCCCAAGCCCCGTTCCCAGCAGCCAGATATACTGCATCGTCTCGGCCTGAAACACCAGCAGTCCGACCATCGAAGCGAGCAGGATGCCCTGTCCGATGAAAATCAGCTTCGTGGCATTGCGTTTGTTCTGGATGTATCCGAGGGAGAAAGCGGTGACCGCGTAGACCGCGGCCCATACGGCAATCGTCAGGGCCACCATGAAGGAGTTCGCCCCGCTGTCCGCCAGCCGTTTGGGGGTAATGAAGAAAAACACGCCGGTAATGATGTTGACCAGCGCCGGAAGAACATAAAACAAATATTTCATATTATGACCTTTCCGGCGGGATGCGCGGCCGGAACTTTTCTGTGAAGATTACGCCATAAGCAGGGACATGATCGCTTTTTGAACATGCAGACGGTTTTCCGCCTGATCAAAAACGATGGACGCATTGGAATCCATGACGTCATCAGTAATCTCGTCGCCGCGGTGCGCGGGCAGACAGTGAAGCACTTTGACATCGGGTTTCCCCATGCGAAGGACGTTCATATCCAGACGGTAAGGTTCGAGAATCTCCATGCGGCGCTTGGATTCTTCCTCGAATCCCATGCTGACCCAGACATCGGTATAGACGAAATCGGCGTCCTGCATCGCTTCTTTCACGGACTGCGTGTAAGAGGCAGAGCCGGGACCGGCTTCCGTGTCCATCAGATCCTGACGCGGACGGAATTCCTCCGGCGCGGCAATCGCAATGTGGACGCCCGAAAGCTTGGAAGCAATGATGAGGGAGTTGGCCATGTTGCTGGCGCCGTCGCCGAGATAAGCCATCTTGAG
>CAYWZD010000203.1:0-7170 GCA_964462755.1 uncultured Victivallales bacterium
TCCCTGTTTTTGAACTCAAATCGGCAAGAGTAGAACACACACCCTCTCTCCGCCAATTATCAACTACTTATGATTTTTCAATAAATCTATAATCGCACAAATCAATCCCCCGTTTTTCCACCATTTTATTAATTTAACTCCTATACAAAAAAAGAAACAAACAAATTGTCTCAAACTTCTTGACTTCTTCCGCAACCCCTGAATGGGCTTTTTGATCCCTCGGAAGGATACATTCCAACCCATTGCCCTCCTTCCATATGTTTGTACATTAGGAGACGAAATAATTGTGTTCGAAAGAACCGGAAGTTTCTAAAAAATAATTTTATGTATATTTAAAAACATAAAAATACATAAAATATTTAAAAGGTCCCTTGACATTGCCTGAAAAATGATTATAATGAAAGGAAAAGGAAGAACGATTCATGCCTGGGAAAATTGATATCATCCGGTCGGCTGTCTATCGCCGTCCGGGGGTTGGACGACGCGAACTGCGGGAATTGACCGGCTTCGACGGCCGCACGATTACGCGCGGCGTGGAAAAGCTGATCCGCCTTGGATTCATCACGGTCCGGCGGGATGTTCTCCGTTCTGCTCCGGGGCGGCCGGGGGAACAGTATTTTCCGGTCGATTCCGAGGATTTCCGTGTGGCGGCGGTTTATGTCGATGTCGAAACGATCGTTTCCGCCGTATACGACCGCAACGGGAAAGAACTGTTTTTCGCCCGCGAAAAGTTCAGTTTTCTTCAGGCGACGGTCGGCATCACGGCCCGGCGTATCCAACAGATTCTGGACCGTTTGTCCGGACGGTCCGGCGGGCGCATCAGCGCGATCGGACTCACCCTGAGGGATTGTCGCGACAGCCGTTTTCTCGGGCAGCTTGCGCGGATGCTCGAACATGAATACGGACTTCCGGTCTACCGGGGATATCCGGTCGATGCTTTTGCGCACAGTTTCAGGGCTCTCTGGCCGGAGCCGCGCCGTCTGCTGACCGTGCATTTTTTCCGGGAAATCGAACTTGCCCTTCTGGACGGGGAAGATGTCCTGGACAAAAGTCGTGAAGTGGCTTCCGGTCTGATGCATTATCAGATCGACCCGGAAGGGCCGTACTGTTATTGCGGCAGTCGGGGATGTATGGAGAACTACATTCATGATTATGCTTTGCGGGAGGAATTCCGTTTCCGGAAAAACCTCGATTCAAACGAACTGATCAGTCTTGATACGGCTGTGCAATCCCGCGATCCTGTCGCCCTTGAAATTATTAACCGGGCGGAAAACTGCATGATTCGGGCATTGAAACTGCTGATCGAGGAATTCCATCCGGACGCCCTCGTCCTTCTGGTCCTGAAAAACGACTATACGCTGCGGCTGATGCCGGAACTTCTGGCGGGGCATTGGCTCCCGAAAGGGCTCCCGTCCGGATTCCTTCGGGTTGTGGACGACCATGAAGACCCCGGTGTCCGCTGTCTCCGGGCCACCGGAGACGCCGCCCGCCATTTTGAAGAAAAACTGCGCACAAACCGAATCCAACCCGGGAAAGGGAAATGACCCCATGAAAAGAACGTGTTTTACATTGATCGAATTGCTGGTTGTGATTGCAATCATTGCCATTCTGGCGTCGATGCTTCTGCCGGCATTGCGGCGTGCTCTGGAAAGCGCCCGCGAGAGCAACTGCCGGGCCAATCAGAAACAGATCGGCCTTGGCGTTTCACTGTATTGCGGCGACTATCGGGATTATCTTCCGCCCGGCATGATGACCAAGGAATATTGCGGCACGGGCAACCTCGGGTTCTGGACTTCTCTGCTCTGCTGCAACAAATATCTGACCGGCAAAGTCCTGCGTTGCGCTTCCATGCCGCAGAACTGCCCGGCGGAGGACTTTGCGGTGAAGATCGGAATCTATGCGCCCGGAGTATGGGCGCACGGAGGCTGTTCTTCGTATGGATACAATACCCGTTTTTTACAGGTCCCGTCGAATGCTTTTTACCGCTTCGACAGCAATGCGGATCTCTGCAAGTCGGGGTCGTTCCGGTATCAGTCCAGGACGATTGTGACGATTGAAACCGTCGACACGAACCGTACCAACGGATATGCCTCAAGCTGGTATGCCTACAAGTTGCCGACAACCGGATATCCCTGTGCGTGGGCACCGCACTCCGGGCGCTCGACCGTGCTGTATATGGATGGGCACGCCGAGACCGCCCGGACCAACACCTCGAATCCGGAAAGTGCCGCGGCACAGCTTTATTCCCCCGCGGTGCTTGGCTGCGACACCACCAAAGGCATCAATCGCTGGACCGGCCAGCTCGTGGAATAAACTGTATCGAAGAATGATGTAATTTTTGAATCGGAGGAATATCCTGTCATGAAAATTTGTACGGCCCTGCTGCTTCTTTCCCTTGTTGCCGCCGCTGTCGCGGAGGAAAATCAAATTGTCAACCCGGAGTTCAAAACCGGTTCGAACGGGGCCGCTTCCGGCTGGGATACTCCGTTCGAGCCGGAAAGACGCTCGGTCTGGTCCTTTGACGACGGGGTACTGACTCTGCGCGAGGATGCAAAAAAATATACGACCGCCGCGGCGTCCGTTGTTCCGGTGGACGGCTTCAAAAGTTATCGTATCGAGGTGGAGGTCAAGACGGAAAATCTGGCGAAACCCGCCGGAGTCTACTATTACTGGCTGGACAAGGACGGCAAGGCCATTTCCCCGGAACGTTTCGTGGCACGGCTCAAGGAATCCGGCGATTTCCGGAAAGTTGCCGCCGTCGTCTCGCCGGAAGATCCCGTCCGGACCGCCAAACTGAAGCTGTGCCTGAGCGTGTATCATCAGCCGGACGGCAAGGGGCGGGTGTGTTTCCGCCGTCCGGGAGTTTTTCAGGCGGAAAAGGCCGGAAATCCGGTGAAAAAAGCGGAGAAGAAAGCCAAGCCGTCCGTTTCCTCCGGACTGGATTTTTCCTTGCACCAGCTTACCTACCGGAACCGCGGAGAAACCACTTTCATCGAGAAGGGGAGTCCCGGTTTCCTGAGTTTGCATTCCCGGACCAGTCCCGCGGGGCCTGTGACGCTTCGCCTGAGTGCTCCCGCGGGAGTCTCCGCCGAGTTATATTATTGCGACCGTCGCGGTGTTGCCCGCCGGATCGAACCGAAAACACCGGGGGTATTTGAAATTCCGCGCGAGACGGAACATCGGGCGTGGGGAAATTCCCTGATCTTCGGGGCTGGGCCGGACGTTCCGGAGAATTTCACGATGAAAGTCGAGTTCCTTTCCGGCTCCCGGATACTGGATTTCTATACGATTCCGGTTCGGCAGCTGCCTGCGGAGAAAGTCGAACTCCCCCGGAAATTCAAACTTTGCAGTTGGTATGGATATCCGATCGCCCGGATTCATGAATACTGGAAACAGCCGCTGGCGTCCGCTCTGTTCCGGAACTGGTGCAATACCGGTTTTGCCGGAGCACAGCAGCCGACTCCCGAGTCGGATTGGAGTCATTATGTCGCCTATACGCATGTTCTTTCTCACTGGCATGAGGATGCGCCCGGAATGCCGTCCGTCCTGAGTGCGGGGGGAATTCCCGGAAAACTGATCTGCCCCTCGGCTCTCATCCGCGGGGGGAAAGCATTTTTTCTGTCCGAGATCGATCGGAAAAATGCGAGACAGGCGATTGCGTCCGGGCCGGTCCGGGTGGTGGTCGACTACGAACCCTACGCCGGAAACGAGGGCTGGGTTACGGGCCACTGTTTCTGTCCGGAATGCCGCGAGGCCTTCCGCCAATATGCGCATCTGGACAAGGTTCCGGATGCGAAAACCATTCTGACGAAGCAGGAAGAACAATGGGTGAAGTTCCGCTGTCTTCAGCGTGCGCAAGTGACACGGGCAATGGCTGAGGCGGTTCACGCGGTCAATCCGCAGGCCCGTTTCGCCCTCTGTTCCATGCCGATGCCCGAGGGCCGGGGAGACGTCGAATACCGCTATTTGAAAGCCTACGGAATCGATCTGCGGCTTCATGATCCTTATATCGACGAACACATGCCGATGAACTATGATCCCGGAATGAATTTCTACCGTCGGCTGGAACGGAACGATGAACTCCGCAAGCCGGTAGTCATGGTTCTGGACAACGGTTGGGGAAGCAGCCGTTCCGACGCGTATCCGCCGGAAAAACTGCGGGCTCAGACTTTTGCCTCCGCTTTCTGCGGCATCGGTGAAATCTATTGGGGAGCCGGACTGCTCCGGATGGATGGTTCCGTTCTCCGGAATCTGAAGCTTGCCATGAATGATGCTGCCGCTCTGGAAAAACTCAAGCAGGGAACGGCGGTCCCGTTCAAAACCGTCCTGCCGGAGTCGGTCTGGCTGAAACAGCGCGGAAATCTCGCACTGCTGGTGAACAATTCCCCGCATGCTGAGAAATTCGCAACCATCACGCCCGAACTCGGAGCATCCATCTCCGAGCCGCTGAAACAGCTTGTCTGGTCTCCGGACGGAACAAAAAGAAGTTGGGCCAAGGGGACTTCCGCAACCGTGAAGCTGGCTCCTTTGGAATATAAGTTGTTGCAGATCGGAACCCCGGACAGCATTCCGGCGGACTGGAAACTACAGGACAATTCCTCTATGGAGACGGAGCGCCGCGCGAAGGAAGCCCGTGAAGCGGCAATGGCCGCCCCGCAGAAAATGTACGGCATGAGCGGAGCCCTCAAAGGGGAGTCTTATGAAGTGACGACTCCCGTGCAGACTCTGTCCGTTTCCCTGAATTCCGGCGCGAGCGCAAAATGGCTTGTGAACGGAAAGCCGGTCGCCGAAGCGGCTGCGACCGATTCCTTTGTCCTGCCCGAACCGTTGGCACTGAAAGATCTTCCGGCCCGTTTTGCCGGAATCCGATTCCGGCCGGACCGGGTGGAAGCCACTTTTGAGATGAAGCTCCGTCAGGCCGCCTATGACGGTCTGCTGATCCGTAAAACTTTTCTGGCGATGCGCAATGAACCCGTGATTACAGTCAACCTTGAAATTGTGCCGGAAAACGGCTACCGTCCCTTCCGCTTCCGTACGGCGCATGTGCTTTCATTCGACCGGAAAGATTTCCGCGAGCCGTATTCCAAGCTCATCGGCTACCGGATTCCTGAGGGCGGAAATATTGTGGACGACCGGCATGGCGACCACCGGATTTATACCCGTTCCGGCGTGACTCCCGTCATGGGAAAATATGGACCGAATGCCCGGTTCGAGGGAGATTCCTGCGAGGCCTATCACGAGAAAAGCGGAAACGCTCTCCGCTGTGAATTTTCGGGTGTGGGTGAACTGTTCTTCTGGCGGCGCGGCGACAGCGCCACCGTGGAAACCATCTGGTTCGACGCCTATCCCGACAACGACCCTCATAAGATCAAGACCTGGCGGACTTCCTACACGCTGCGGTATCTGCCGGGGAAGAACGTGACGAAATGAAAAAACGGATCGGGAACGCCCTGAAAAGGAATCTGGACTGGTTTCTGAATTCCGGGGTCATGTCGGCGGGAAATGGCGAGTGGGGAGTCGCGGAACGGCTGGCCGTGATCCGGAACAATCCCGCGATCGATGCCATTCAATCCAGCTTTCCGGCGTGCACCCGGCGCGGCGGCGTGTATGTGGTCGAACAAAGGCGCGCCGACTGCAATTTTCAGACGGCATACCTGTTTTTGCGCGCCAGTGAATGGTTTTCGGACAAGGGCTATCTGGAAACGGCGCTTCATCTTCTCGACTACCTTTATTTCCGGAGCGGACTCCTGAACCGGAGTCAGCCGCAGTATCCCGCCGGAAGCTGGAACTGGTCGCATATCAAACGGGAATCGGTCGTCTACTTCGACGATACGGCTTGGTGTGTGTTCCTTCCGCTCGAAATCGCCGCCCGTTTCCCGGAGCTGGACCGTCGCTATGAACTGAAAAAATGGGCTCTGATTCTGGCCGCAGAACTTGAAACGGCGCTGGCATCCGCCCTGGAACGCGGCAGGGCCCATCCGGACGACCCCGACTGGAACGATCCTCTCAATGTCTGGCGGGGGCGTCCGGCGCACCCTCATTTCGGCGCTCTGGCCGCGATGGCGCTGTTCCGTGCCGGAATTGGACAGCCGGTTGCCCATGCCTATCTTGAACATATTGCGGAAAAAGCCGAAACCTATTCAATCAGCGATCTGGCTTATGCGCTGCTCGGGTGTGCCGCGGAATCGGTCTATGCCGGAGCTTCAGGAGCACGGGCGGCCCTCGAAAAATTCGCCGGGTTGCTGATCGCCCGGCAGCAGTCCGACGGTAATTTTCCCGCCGAACATGAGGAAGCTCCGGCCGGGCGTCGTCTGGCCGACCTGATTTATACGGACAACTGGGCTTTGCTCGGTCTGCAATGCGCCGCATCGCTCGATACCCGCCGGGAGTCCGCTTACCGTAAACTGCTCGAGCTTCTGGTTTCGATTCAGGACCGGACCGTCAACCCGTCTTTTCGCGGATGCTGGCGCGGCATGTACGATCTGTCCGTGCGCCGCTGGGGCGGAGGCGACCGCTTCGAAGGCGGGGCGAACAGCATTTACACGGGCTGGACCAATGCGCCGATCGCCATTGCACTTGTCAACGCTCTGGAAAATACCTCTCTGTTTCCGGACGGAGTTCACGGCGTTCCTGCTTTCAGGGGTTGAAAAACAGCCGGTCATGCGCTACAATATCCACCATTTTGAGGTTCGGTTCATTTTCTTACCTCCGGGAAAGAATTTCAAAATGAATCGATGCAATGCTTCTTTCGTTCGAAGAAAATGAAAAAGAATGTCGGGGAAGGAAATCGTATGAAAATTCTGATGATCACCGATCTGGAAGGGGTCAACGGGGTGCTGAATTTTGCGGACTGGTGCACGCCGTCCGGATACTGGAACGAAGCCGCATGCCGTTTTCTGACGGAAGAAGTCAACGCCGTTCTCGCAGGCTTTTTCGAAGTCTTGCCCGAGGCGGAAATCGTGGTGTGGGACGGACACGGGCACGGTTCCATCCGGGGGGAACTGCTCGACTCCCGCGCCGCGCTTCAGCGGGGAATCGTCCGCTGGCCGCGCTTCGAGGAGAAATATGATGCGGTTGCATTTGTCGGCCAGCATGCAAAGGCGGGGTGTGACCGGGCCCATCTGGCGCACACCCAGACCGAGGACGCCGTCGATTTCCGGATCAACGGCG
>CAYWZD010000204.1:0-2701 GCA_964462755.1 uncultured Victivallales bacterium
AAGATCAGCAGAACCAGTCCGACCGCCGCGGCGCTCCGCACGAGAATCCGGTTGAGCTTCAGGGCACGGAATCCGAGCGCGACAAAGAGAAGCGCCCATCCGCAACAGAAAAGGAACATCCATTCGTCAGGCCGTAAAGAATCCCTCAGATAGGGGGGAATGTCGGAGGGCGTGGCGATCTTGTATTTTTCGGGCAGCCCCAGTTTACGGCGGACCAGATTCAGGTTTTCCAGAATATCCGAGTCGCGCGGACTCAGACGCAGAGCGCGTTCATAGCAGATCAGCGCTTTGGGAAGTTCGCCCATCCGATAGAGACAGTTGCCCATGTTGTAGAGGATCTTCGCGGACGGCTTGCTTTTCTTGAGCTGGGCGGCGTAGTATTGCCCGGCGGCGTCGAACTGTCCGGCGTCATACGCGGTCATAGCCTCGGCGTCATTCCGGATCGGGATTTCCTTCTTGATGGCGATTTCCGCGCCCGGAAGGGTCAGGGCTCCCATCATCAGCAGAACGATTCCGAGTTTGCCGAGGGCCTTCAGAAGAGAGACCTGGAATTCTTTCGTGAAACGGCTTTTCATGGAAGGCACCCAGGCGGCCTGCGAAAGTTCTTCCAGCATTTCCTTCAGTTCCGGCGACTTGTGACCGAGTGCCTTGGCGCATTCATTCAGGTCCGCCCCGGGCGGAAGCCCGAGTGTGTCGGAAACATAGGAGGCGATCTCGCCGGAACATTTGCCGGGAATGTCTTCCGGGTCCATGACGGCGATCCGGGCGAACAATTCCTTCCGGGCCTTTTTCGCCCCGGCGCGGCGCTGGAACATCGGATCGTTTTCACGAACGGAACGCCGGAAGCGGACCCATTCGGCCGTCAGCCAGAAAATGAGGCCGAGCAGAACAATCGTTATGCCGGAGAAGAGCATGTTGCGCCACAGCGGCATGAACACCCCGCCTCCGCCATTATCGAGCTTCTTGAGGTAGAGAACTTCTTCCGGACGGCGTTTGGCCGATTCCTGTTCCGCATTTTCAGACGGCGCCGAGGATTCCACCACGTAGGCGGCATTCTGCGGAAGGGTGCTGGAGCCTTTCTCGATGACGGCTTTCCGGCGGAAATCGGTCACGACATGGCTGCCGGTGACGGGATTGAACGTGGAAACAGGCGGCAGGACAATGTTTTCCGTGTCGCCGGAACTGATTTCCGTGGGGATCAGGATATAGCGGATTTCCCCGCTGTTGCGGGTCTTTTCGATTTCAGGCGGATAGACCCGGAAACCCTTCAGTTCCAGAGGCCGGGCGCGAAGAGTGTCCAGGGAACCGGTCCCCTGGAAATTGACCTTCATGGTGATCGGCTCTCCGACACGGTAGGGCGGCGGCGAGAGCGTTACGTCGGTTTTCCAGAGGCCGACAAGCCCCGAGAAGAAGACATTGTTTTCGGGCGAGGGAACCTTGAGGACATCGATGGTGATGGGAGTGGTTTCCATATTCCGGGCGACCCGCTGTTCGCGGGAGAAGAAAGAACCTCCGAAGAAATCCTCGAACATGTCGTCGGACCGGGCTGCGCGGCGGTTGTCCGGGACAAGCAGAACGCTTTCGATCCGGGCGGCGATCGTCATTTTTCCCGCGGAAATCGGGCGGAAGGCGGTCTTGAAGGAGTATAAGGTGTAGTCTCGACCGTTTTTCTCGACAGTGGACTTGGCGGCTCCTGAAAAGTTGGGGTTGTCGGGGTTGACATTCTTATAATCGTGGAAGACGGCGGCGTCTTTCTCGCCGAAAGTGATTTTCGGCCAGGTCAGCTGGGCGCGCGCGCCATCCAGAAGATATGCATTGACTTCCAGAGGAATCTCTTCCCCGACATAGTATCGTGTGCGCTGCAATCCGGGAATTTCGGCATCGGCGAACAGCACCTGATCCAACGTGAGTTCCGTGTTTTTCCGGTTCGAGCCGGAGGCGCTGCGTTCTCCGGAATCCTGCGGAGAAACACTTTCCTCGGAAGACGGCTGCGGAGTCCGGGCGGCGGGAGCCGTCTGACGGACGGGAGGTGCGGTCTGACGGGCGACTGCCGTGCCCGGCTGACGATAGACAGGCGTCGGCATCTGCGGAGTGACGGGAGCCGTCCGGGCGGAAGAGGCGGAGGATGTTGAGGACGAGGGGATGGAATAGCGGGCTTCCACCGCGGTAAATTCCACCGGTTTGGTTTTTTCACGGCTGTGAGTCAGATCGAATGGGGGAATCGTATAACTGCCCGGACGTGTGACCGTGAACGGAATTCGGGCCTCAAATACGACGGACTGCTGATCGTTGATGATTTGAATGCTCTCTGACTGGCTGATGCCATGCCCCCATTCCAGATTCTGAACCGGAGGCCGGCGGCTGATCAGAGGAGCGTTGCGCGTCCCGTCATTGGAGCGGATGACCAGATAGGCGGTTTCTCCGACGCGAACCGGCTCGGGCGAGACAAAGGTTTCCACTTTCGGCGCGGCTGCGGCCTCCAGCGAACAGAACAGAACCGTCAGAACCGCGGCTCCCAATGATTTGAAACAAAAATGATTTCCAGCCATCTTCGTAAACATTGCCGAATCTCTCCTCCCGTGTGTCACCAGTCTTTATCGACCGGACGAACTCCATAGTTGCGTTTCATCCGTTCCTTCAGTTCGTCTTTCAACTGTTTTTCATCATTGGCCATGAGGTCGAGCAAAGCCTTGGCCTGTTC
>CAYWZD010000204.1:2801-7109 GCA_964462755.1 uncultured Victivallales bacterium
CTTTCAACTGTTTTTCATCATTGGCCATGAGGTCGAGCAAAGCCTTGGCCTGTTCTTTGTCAATTTCCTTTTCTTCTTCCTTTTTGCCGTTTTTCCCTTCGTTGGACTGCTTGTCGTTTTTGGGAAGTTCACGGTCTTTGCCGTCTTTCTGATCCTTCTGATCCTTGCCGTCTTTTTGATCCTTCTGGTCCTTCTGATCCTTGCCGTCTTTCTGATCCTTCCGGTCCTTTTGATCCTTGCCGTCTTTCTGATCCTTCTGATCCTTATTCTGACTGCTGCCGCCGAGCTGGTCCAGCGCATTCTTCAGATGCTTTTCAGCTTCTTTGTCATTTTTTCGGGACTGGGCGTCTTTGGCCTTATCCAGTTCTTCTCCGGCTTTTTTGGCCTGTTCTTCGAGATTCTTCTGGTTCAGGTTCTTGGCCTGTTTTTCGAGTTCGCGAGTGCTTTCACGGGCCTTTTGTGTCTGATCTTGAAGCTTCTGCTGATCCTGTTTCTGTTGACCTCGTTGGTTTTGCTGTTGTTTCTGCTGACCCTGCTGTTGCTTTTGATCTTGCTTCTGCTGCTGGTCTTGTTTCTGTTGACCCTGCTGCTGTTGCTGATTCTGCTGATTTTGCTTTTGATCTTGCTTCTGCTTTTGATCTTGTTTCTGTTGCTGATCTTGTTTCTGTTGACCTTGCTGTTGCTGATTCTGCTGATTTTGCTTTTGATCTTGCTTCTGCTGCTGATCTTGCTTCTGCTGCTGATTCAAAGCTTTCTGAGTGTTCTTCTGGGCTTCCTGCTGTTTCTTTTTGAGTTCTTCAATTTTCTTTTTGAACTCTTCCGCAAATTTACGGTCGCGAAGAAGGAGCTGTTGATTCCGGCTTACAGAAAGAACGTCCCGGCCGTCCCGCATGGATTCTTTGTAAATATCCTCGGTGGAGGCGAGCTGTTTAAGCGAAGCCTCGGTCTGCTGGAGAGCCTGATCGAGTTGTTGTCCCTGAAGAGCCGCCCGGGCTTTCTGAAGGAGCGCGCGGGATGCCTGATGGTTCATGACGCCGAGGTTCTGGCAGGAGCGGGAACGGACTTCCGCTTCCGCACCGGACGCGGAAATGGCCTGTTCATACAAAGCGGTTGCCTTTGCCGCGTCTTTTTCTCCGGTTTGAGCTTTGAGACCCTCGTTGTAAAGGACGACGGGCGGGATTTTCTCTGCTTTTTCCGGGACTTTCTTATTTTCCTGAACGGCGGGCGCAACCGGAGCGGAAGGCGCGGGTTCGGCCTGTTCCTGAGCGGAGAGACCGGTGCCGCCGAACAATGCGGAGATCAGGAGAAGCGTTTTGACGGAGGACGCTTTTCCAAAACGTTTTTCCGAGATGACGAACCAGAGGCAGAAGAGGATGAACGCGGCAAAGAGGGGATAGACCGGGCGTTCAATGGGACGGGTCTGCTTCCCGCTGTCGAGTTCCTGAACATCCAGTTTCCGGATGCGGGCCTCGACTTCGGCGATCCCCGGATTTGTGGTGGTGGAACGCACATAGATTCCGCCCGTCTTGCGGGCGAGAAGGGAAAGCTGTTTTTCATTGAGGGGGGCGTTGACGATGTTGCCGCTGCTGTCCTTGAGCGTGTGGACACTGCCGTTTTCGCCGGGAACCTGAATGATGGCGGGCTGGGAGGGGTCGCCCACGCCGAGGATGAAAAGGGGAATTTTGAGGCGGATGATTTCATCCAGTGCTTTGCCGCTGTCTCCGGTGAGTTCATCGCCGTCGGTAATGAGGACGATGGCACGGTAGGAAGTCTCGGCCGCACGGAATCCGCGGATGGCCTCGTTGAGAGCTTTTTCGAGGTTGGTTCCGCCGACGGGAATGGAGTCGGTCGCAAGCTCGTTGACCGTCTGGATGAAGCTGGTTTTATCGATGGTCAGGGGGCATTCGAGGAAAGCGTGTCCGGCGAAGGCGATCAGTCCGAAACGATCCCCGGGGTTTTTCTCGGCAAGCTGCCGGGCGAGCCACTTGGCGTGTTCAAGCCTCGAGGGACGGACATCTTGTGAAAGCATGCTTTTCGAGGTGTCGAAAACAACCATCAGGTCATGTCCCTGTCCGGAATGGGGCAGAATGCTCACCCCCCAGGAAGGACGGGCCGCGGCGACGAAGAGAAGAAAAAGAACCGCGGCAAGAATCGCACCACGCCAGAAGCGGAGCGTGGGCGAAACGGAAACATAGCGCGGATCGTCCGAACGTTTCCCCAGAAACAGTTTCAGGACGATGATCCGTTTTCGCCAGGCGTAGTAGAAAAGGAACAATATCAGCGGAAGAACCCATACAAGATTCCACAAGACTTCCCCTTCCAGCAATGTCATCGTATGATTCTCCTCCCGTGTATGATTGACCTGTTTGCCGACATGGTGCGCAATAAGAAACTAACGGCAATATATGTGTTTATGGACATGGAGTCAAATAAAAAGTTCCCTTTCTGTATAAAAAAATTCTGTTGATCACGGAATAAACAAACCGCATGTGAATGTCTGTGAGGCGAAGAGACGCCGCATGCGCCCGCTTTTTTTAAAAAACAGTGAAAAGTCCTTGCAATCAGGCAATAAACGGCTTAAATTACCGTTTTGAAATTGAGAGAACCTTAAGGTGATTGTATTATGTCGGAAAAGCGTGTTGTTTTGAGCGGGGACGAGGCGGTTGCGGAAGGCGCCCTTGCCTGCGGAGTGATGCTGGGAACCGGGTATCCGGGGACGCCTTCCACGGAAATTCTGGAACATTTTTCCTCGATCGGCGGGAAGGCACAGTGGGCGCCCAATGAAAAGGTGGCGCTGGAAGTGGGAATCGGAGTGGCTTTCGCGGGAGCGAAATCGCTGGTTACCATGAAGCATGTCGGCCTCAACGTGGCGGCCGATCCGCTTTTCACGCTCACTTATACCGGAGTCGAAGGCGGACTGGTCATCGTCTCCGCCGATGATCCGGGCATGGCTTCCAGCCAGAATGAACAGGACAACCGCCTGTATGCCGCGGCCGCTCATCTGCCTGTTCTGGAACCGTCGGACAGTCAGGAAGCCTATGACTTCGCCCTTCGCGCCTTCGCTCTCTCCGAAGAATTTCATACGCCCGTACTGCTTCGAATGACCACGCGCGTCTGCCATTCGCGTTCCCCGGTGACACTGAGGGAAGAAAAAACGGCGCCCGTCCCGAAACCGTACCGCAAGAATGTGCAGGAACGCGTGATGGTTCCGGCCTTTGCCAAAAAAGCCCACGTGACGCTGTTCCGCAAGATGAAAGCCCTTCAGCAGTGGAACGAGAAATCCGGCCTGAACCGGACATTCGGACCCGAAACCGCCGAATTGGGAATCATTACTTCCGGCGTCGCATTCCAGCATTCCATGGAAGCGGCTCCGGGCGCCCGCATCCTCAAGCTGGGAATGACCTGGCCGCTTCCCTTCGAAACCATCGCGAAATTCGTCGCGGGCAACAAGCGCACGGTGGTGGTCGAAGAGGGCGAAAAATTTTTAGTCGGAAAGATTCTCGAACAGGGAATCCGGGTGGAACCGAAGGCGGACGTCTTTCTTTTCGGTGAACTGGATGTCGCCAAAGTCAAAAGACTGCTGGCGAACGATGAGACGCCCGAACCGGCGGCAAAGCCGGGACGTCCTCCGCAACTCTGCCCGGGATGTCCGCACCGGAAAGTTTTCGAGACATTGCGCGACCTCGGATGCATCGTATCCGGCGACATAGGCTGTTATACTCTGGGCGTGATGCCCCCCTTCAGTTCGATTGACTGCTGCGTCTGCATGGGCGCGAGCATCGGCGCCGGGCTGGGGCTTCGGCACGGTCTCTCTGAGACGGAAGCGCGCAAGGTGGTCAGCGTCATCGGCGACAGCACGTTCGTCCACAGTGGACTCACCGGGATCGTCGAGATGGTCTACAACAAGCCCGCCACGGGACATCTGGTCCTGATTCTGGACAATTCCACCACCGCCATGACCGGTCTTCAGGAAAATCCGGCCACCGGGCGGCATCTGGATATGAGCGAAACCACGCAGCTGAACCTGGAGGCGACCTGCAAGGCGATCGGCGCGGACCATGTGGACGTGATCGATCCGACCGCGGACCACGCCGGATTCATCGCGCTGGTAAAGGAGCGCCTGGCGTCCAACGACGCGAGCGTGATCATTGCGCGGCGCCCGTGCATCCTTCAGGTGAAAAAACTGGCGAAAGCCAAGAAACAGTGAGAGAACAGCCATGAGTGAACAGATTACCAACGTCCTGTTCGCCGGGATCGGCGGACAGGGCATCATCAAGGCCTCGGACATGCTCACGGAAGCCGCTTTCC
>CAYWZD010000205.1:0-7095 GCA_964462755.1 uncultured Victivallales bacterium
TCGGAATCAAATTTCGCGGAATCAACTTGAAAATTTGCGACAATACTGTCATCTTATGTTTTGACGGTTTCATGATGTCTCCGTATCTTTCGTGGAAGAAATATAAGTTACATCATGCACCGTCTCCTTTCAATTTTTCACATTCCTATGGGATGACTGTGAAATATTTTCGAAGCAATTCCGTTCTCTGAGAGGGAACCAATTCCACGCCCGAAAAAGATACTCAGAAGTACCATTGGTTACCATTTGGACGCCATAAAAAGAAAAGAATTTATTGATACTCAAAGATTACAAAAGAGCCTTTCCCCGGCATTCCAACCAGGAATCCATCTCCCACCGGGGAAATGGTTGCGGAGGAATACAGGCATCGGAAGGAAGATGACGGCTTTACAAACGGCAGAAATACAATCTCTTCCGGGGTTTCACTCTCCACTTCGCGATATAGGATCAGCATGCCCTTTCCCGAACGGTGTTCATGGGAAAGAAAACCTGTGATGCTCCGTCCGTCCGGTTCGGAACCTACGGGATAAATCTCCCCCGCCCATATCCGTTCCCGGAGCTTCTTGTGCAATTCAATCACATTCTGATATCGGCGGAGTATCTCCGTTGGGACTTCCGATGGATTCATCCAGAGGAGAGGATTGGCGAACAGGGCGACAGCCGTCCAATATTCCGGTGGATAAATGCGCGGGTCCTTCAGACCCTTCGACTCGTAAAGCTCGAGCTTGACATTTGTTACAGACGGGATTTCCATCTGGAGGAATTGGAGCCGCAAATACGTGCCTAACTGCCAGAGGGTCCGCAGCGCTTTCTCCGGATGATATCCCCAGCCGGAAAAGCAATAGCGGTTCTCGATGAATACATTGCTGTATTCGCGAAGCATCCAGTAGCCGGGCCGCTGCCCGTTTGTGACATCCATATCAAAAAAGACTTTGCCGCCGGAACGCCGCCATACCGTTTCGAGCAAGCTTTCGAGGTTTCTTTCCGATTCGTATGTGCGCGTATAGACTCCATCTATTTTGAAGCGGCGGATCCCGTATTTCCGGTGGAATCCGAGGAGCACTTCCACGCTTTCACGCCAGTCCCGGAACTCCCGGTTGCGTCCCGGCAGAAACCAGAGGGACAACTCGACGCCGAGGCGGTCCGCTTCCTGTTTCAGACGTTCAAAACCATGCGGCAGGCACTTGGAAAATTCCCAGAAGGAGCGGTCGCAATAAAGATTTTCAAGCGAAGCGCGCGAGGTGTTCCCTGTCTGATAACCGTCATCGATCTGGTAATGGGTCGCGCCGATCTCCGCGGATGCGCGCAACTCCGCCATCAGAAACTCCTCCGAAAGTTTCTTGACGAAATCCCCTCCGCCCCAGGGGTTCACGGTCACGGTCCGCTCCGCCCCTGCATTCTCGTGGAAGCGAACCCTCTGATATTCCTTGAGAATCCTCTGCTCCTCTGAAGAATCACTGAAAAGGAGAAGGGTGTTCCGGTAACTGCGGAACCATTTTTTCGGTCTTATCTCCGCCGGATGGATTCCCCAGTTGCAGGAGAACACCGTATTGCCGTCCAGTCGGAAGTCGTAGCCTTCGAAATCACGCCGTTCCGTGCTCGGGGGCGCTTCCTGAAGAAAGATCACTCCGCTCCCGTCGCGTCCCGAGCAATAGAGGAGATTGCCGGACAATTTTTTTCCATCCGCTACGGCATGTTCCCGGACAAGGTTTTCAAAGAAGTCCGTCCGCCCAGTGAATTCCACCGTGTTACGCGGATGAATATCGGAGGCCAGTTTCAGGCCGTCGACACAGCTTTCAATCTGATCCTTCCTCTGCCATGACCACGGAATATTTTCCGCAAGATCGCCCCGGCGGCTCCAGAGCAGATCCGGCATGACTTCGCTCCGTATGCGGTTCACGACGCTGAGCGCCGCAATTCCAGAATACAGATGATATTCCCGGGTAAAGTCCGTCCGCTGTTCCGGCTTTGAAATCGAGAGCCGCACGACCGCCCTGTTCCTGAAAAGTTCCGCTGTAATGGAATTCAAAACATGCCGGGTGTAGCGGGCGGAAAGCATCCCGATGAAAGAGAAATCAGCATCCTCCTTGTCCGGGGCGGCATATTCCACGCCGAAAGCATCGCGCAGGGACACCGTTACCGGCGCGCCGCATTCCAGATTCATGGCGCGGGTGATGAAGCCGTTGCCGACGGTTAATACTCCTTTTTCATAGCTCACTTGAAAGGAGGCGTTTTCAGCGGTTCCCCCGCCGGTCAGGTCGATCTTTCTCATATTTTACTTGATTTCTTTCAGTTGCAGATTGTCGAACCATACCGTTCCGGTTCCCGGGAAAAACTGGAGGCGGATGAAGGCCGGATGCTTCTCCGTCAGAACTCCGGTCTTGAAAGTCATCCCCTGCGAGGTCCACGGCATACTTCCAAAATAATGGTTTTTCGGGTAGAAAATATTTCCGGGCGCACCGATGTTCACCGCGATTCCGCCATCCTTTTCCGAAGCCTTCACATCCTCCATCTTCAGATCATAGGTCAGCCGGTAAGACGTATTCGACTTGAGTTTCGGAAGCCACTGTGTGACGAGACGGCGTTTCTGTCCGTCGTTTCTGATGCGCAGACTCTGTCCGCCCTTGCGGAAAGTCTGCGCGTCATAGGCGATGAACCCCTGTTTGACTTCGTCCTGGTCCGCCCACCAGCCGCCGAAGAAGCGTCCGGCGAACGGCACAGTGAAGTCCCCGTTTTCAATCAGTTTCTCATCCGAGGGAGCATCGAAGTGCAGCTTCCCGAAGTTTTCAAGGTCATGGAACCCTTTAATGTAAGGGCTCCACGAATAAAGCGGCACCGCTGCTTTGCTGCGGATGACACGGTTTCTTCCGATATTTCCCACGATTCCGGAGGGGTCCAGCCCCTTCAGTTCCTTCAGAGGAATTTGAGCTTCCAGACTCCAGCCCTTCGTATTCCGCGCGGTTTTCACGGTCATCCCGGAATTCCATTTTGCGTCGGAAGAACCGGACGCCCCCAGTTTCTTCGCCGCAGCGTCGTAGAAAACCCCGTTGGAGTTGATGATGAAGTGATAATAATGGATACGGTCGCCGGAAGGATTCAGGAAGATTTCGACGACGGAATCGCGCCAGAGATTCGGATCGTCGCATTTCGTGCATTCGGCGACCATCTCCGCCATCTTCGGTTCATCGCACTGCACGCCGATATACAAATTCCCGGCATCCCGGAGCATTTTGAACCGGGTATGCACTTCCGCCTTATCCGACTTGAACGGCACGAGATACGCGTCCGCCGCATTTTTCCACGCCTTGTCATCCAGAATCCCGTCCAGAACAATCGGTTCTCCTTCTGCAAGGGGTTTCACGTCATAGGCCCAGTTCTCCACCCCCAGCTTGGTCTGCCTGTAGGCATCCGCGCCTTTTCTGATCTGCCCGAGGAAATATTTTTCGAAGTAACGGATGCGCTTCTGCGCCTCCTTGTCTTTTCCCGCGAGCTTCAAAGCTTCCGCGAACCATGCTTCGAATTCCTTCAGCTGTTCCGGCGAATAAATCTTCTCCCAGAGTTCATAGTCGCTCGGAGGAACCGCCTGAGAACCGAGGGGCGTTTCCACAATGCGTCCCGCGATCTTATTCATCCAGATGTCTTCAACCCGGTCGAAGAATTTCTCCATCGGCGCGGCACCGGCGCCGAACATCAGACGATGATGCTCCTTGAGCATCGCCTTGCCGTCGAGTCCGGTGTCCCAGGTGCTCTTCGCCATGAAGTAGTAGTTCAGATAAGAAAACAGCCAGTGATCTGTTGCCGATTCCATGAAAGTCCCGGAAATCCGGTCCGCTTCCCGTGAAAAATAAGAGGCGACGGCTTTCGGTGTCGCCGGCGGCACCTCCGGCAGTTCCAGTCCGCCGTATTTGTAGACGGCGGTCCAGAGCCACGGTTTGCGGTTCATCTTGTTTTTCCAGTCTGTGATCCGCTTGTCGAATTCGGCGCGCGCCGGCGTATTTTCGGCCCACGGGCCGCGCACGGAAACCATCATCAGCAAATTCTGCGGGAGATCGATTTTAGGCGTTTCCGTATAATGCCCGTAGGCAAGCGCCGTAATATAACCGGGAATATTGTTCCGGATCAGACGGCGGCCGATGTCCGCGGTCAGGTCCCATACCAGATCGGCTTTGGAATGTTTCTGATAGAATGCCCTGCAGCGCGGACACTCACAATCACGGAAATGGTCCTTCGGCATGATGTTGAAGAAACCCGGCTGACAAATACTCGGGTCCCAGCCCTTCAGACCGCGTTCCGATGCATTTTTGCCCGTCAGAAAGGCGACGGCATCCTTGTAGAGTTCTTCGCGAAGCCCCGGATCCGTCATGCAGATGTTTCCATAGTATGGAGAACTTTTGTCGAGATAACGCTTCCCGTTGGCGTCCATGCCGATATATTCGGGATGTTCCCTGCCGAAACGGTCGGCGAACTTCAGACGCTCCAGACTGTGACAGACCGGCACATAGAATGTCTCCATGCGCAAAGTGTACCAGTAACGAGGCTCTTCCTTCGGATCTACTTCCGGGAACCATGCCGCCGCGGCCCCCGCCAGAAGACGCCGGCGCGGGTAATCGGGACGGTCGAGAATCGTCATTTCAGGGATGCTCAGACTCTGTTGTTTCGGAATCACGGTTCCGATCTCGCCGGGGAAATAAAAACGAACGCCGAAAAAGCGTTCCAGGAACGAATAGACTCCATTCAATGTTCCACGTTCGTAAATCAGCCCCCAGCCGCGTGTGTCCACTTTTCCCTTCGGGTCATCTACGCCTGCAATGAAAATATTCTTGCCCTTCGCCACGATCATGAACCCGTCCCGGGGAATCGCCGCCGAATGGATTCCGGCTTCTCTCGCGGCTTTCTGATCCCCCAGAAAAATCGTGGTCTTCCCCGTGGAAGGAACCGTTGTCACGGGGACTTCGGAACCTGTCGCGGCTTTCACGCAGCGCTGCAGTTCAGAAGCGGCAAAACGCACGATCGGAGCCGGATTTTCCGGCAGTATGATCTCGAAAACGGCCTTGCCGTCTTTCACGAGCGGAATCGTGGAAGATTCCGCAATCCGGATGTTCCGCGGCGGCGGATCGTTGATGATCCTGTCATAATTGCGCGGCATGTCGGCAAAAGCGGACGCCGCACACAGCAGGGCGCCCATACACATCAAGTTCTGTTTCACTTTCAACTCCTTGTATTTGAATTCAATCTTGTTCTTCCAGCATCTGGGTCTTCCCCAATACCGAACTCAGGCTCACCGACGCCGCATGCATATCCCCGAACAGGAATTCCGCCTGTCCGCGATGCCGGGTGAAATCCAGCGCGGTATCGGGATCGGCCGTCGCTTTGAAGGGATACGTATTTGTGGAAAAATTGATTTGCATGGCGGGATATGCATTGGTACTGCCGCGAATGGAATCCGCCAGGTAAAACAGACGGGAAGGCTGCTTCAGCAGATGAAGTCGCTTCATGCGTTCCAGCCGTTCCAGGCTCTGATACGCCGCATCATGGCGGCAATAGAAATTCTGGGCATAACTGTAAAAAAGAACACTACTCTTCGAAGACGGGGACATGGAGTCATAATACTGCTTCCTGAAACTGTCCAGAGGGCACAGGAAGGGACCCGGTTTATTATAAGGCGAGACAACATTCACGTTCGTATAAGGGGTCAGCTCCTTATGAAAAACCGTATTGTTGAGTTGTCCGGGGAAATAGCCGTAATAGTCATCCGAATAGTTGATGACCGCCGTGCCGATCTGCTTCAACTGCCCGAGACACTGAACCCCCTGTGCCTTGATTCTCGCGATACTCAATGCAGGCAGAAGCATTCCCGCAAGAATCGCGATGATTGAAATCACGACCAGAAGTTCGATCAGTGTAAATGGCAAATTACACCGGGACTTCTTTCCACCCTTTCCGTATCCTGCTTCGATCTTCATTCTCATTGTCCCTTCCAAAAGATTATGTTGTGTGATTTTCGTATATCCACATCAGGATGCAAAGACTGTCTGTTAATCATGAATTCACTCCGTTTTTTGTATCACGACTGAAAAGACTTCCCGTTCGGAATGCGGGCCCATACGATTTTTCAAGTACGGATTTTTCATTTATCCTCGCCTCCTTTCCCTCGTATTTCATCCCGTCCGCGATACCACCGTACTGCCGCCGGGCGCCAGCTTGTGCGGCGTCGGAATGCAGGGGACTTCCCTGCCGAACCAGTCGTCCGAATGCCGGAGGCACTCCACCGCCATGTGCCCGATGTTCTCATACTGCAGATCGAGCGTAGAGAGGGACGGTGCGAGGAGCTGCCCTCCCGGATAACCGCAGAACCCCATGACGGTCAGGTCCCCGGGAATTCCGATTCCGTGTTTTGCGCAGATCTGATAAACGGCGAGGGCGCAGAAATCGGAATAGCAGAATACCGAACGGAGTTTCTTTTCCCTGACCATTTCCAGAAGGGCTTTCTCGATCCCATCGGAATCCCCGGTATCGACCGGCCGCAGAAAATCCGGGGAGGGATCGGCTCCGTTCCGTTTCAACATTTCCAGATAGGCCTCCAGCTCATAAGAGAAAACCTCCCGGGTTCCAGCCTCTTTATTGTCGTAATAGAATGTGGCGAAGCGATTCAGTCCGACGGAAACCAGATATCGGACAGCCTCCTCCACGCCTTCCCGGACTTGATAGTAAAGCGTTGCGAATCCTGTCACCTCCGCATCCTTCGCAACCGCATGGGGAAGGACTACGGGAAGGTTCAGGTCATGGAGAATTCCGAGCTCCTCCTCGTTCCCGCTGAAACAGTGGGCCAGAAGAATGACTCCCGTGTAATTTCCATGACGCAGGATTTCAACGGAACGATCATGTCCCGCGAAACGGATGACGGCGAGAGGCATTTTGGTTACTTTGATGTTCAGCTTTGCGCAATATTGTTCAATTCCAGGCATAATATGAAGCGTTGAACTTGTGAAGTCTGCCGTTTCATGATATATCAGAAGATAATGCCCCGCGAAGGGGTCCGGTTTCGAACGGTCCGCCGCGAAGGTTCCTTTCCCCTGATAGCGCAGCACCAGGTTC
>CAYWZD010000206.1:0-7089 GCA_964462755.1 uncultured Victivallales bacterium
CAGGAACACACCTTCTCCGTGAAGAAGGGCCCCGTGTTTGCGAACATCGTGCTGGCCGACGAAATCAACCGCGCTCCCGCCAAAGTGCAGAGCGCCCTCCTCGAATGCATGCAGGAACGTCAGACGACCATTGCGGGGACTACGTATAAAATGCCCGTGCCTTTCCTGGTGCTCGCCACGCAGAACCCGATCGAACAGGAAGGCACCTATCCGCTTCCCGAAGCCCAGGTGGACCGTTTCATGTTCAAGGTCAAGGTGGACTATCCGAACCGCGCGGAAGAGCGCATCATCGTGGAACGCATGGCCCATCCCGAACTCCAGCTGGAGGCTCTTGCCGTCGCTTCCCTTGCGGATGTTTCCCGCGCCCGCGAATGGGTGGACAAGATTTACATGGATGAAAAAATCCTTGAATACATTTTGGACATCGTATGTGCTACCCGGCCCGGAAGGCGTTCCGAACTTTCCTCCCGGCAGGACGGCGTCAAGCTGGACAGCCTCGACACGCTGCTCCAGTTCGGCGCGTCGCCCCGCGCCGCCATCGCTCTCGCATTGGCGTCCAAAGGAGAAGCCTTCCTCGCCGGGCGTGCCTACGTGATCCCTCAGGATGTCAAGACGCTCGCTCCGGACGTGCTCCGCCACCGTCTGCTCCTCAGCTACGAGGCCGAGGCGGAAGGCATGACTTCCGAAGACGTCATCCGCAAGATCCTGAATGAACTTAAGACGCCTTGAGCAGAAGGGAGGTTGGCACGATGCTGACCCGGGAACTGCTTGCCAAGGTCAAGAAAATCGAGCTGAAAACACGTCGTCTCGTCGATGAGATCACCGGCGGTGCATACCACAGTGTCTTCAAGGGGCGCGGCATCGAATTCAGCGAGGTCCGCGAATACACTTCCGAGGACGACGTCCGCGATATCGACTGGAACGTCACCGCCCGCATGGGCGCTCCTTTTATCAAGAAATATGCCGAGGAGCGCGAACTCAACGTCATGCTCGCGGTCGACGCCTCCGCTTCGGGGCTTTTCGGAAGCGGGGAACGCGAGAAGCGCGAACAGATGGCTGAAGCCGCCGCTCTTCTCGCCCTCAGCGCCATCCGCAACAACGACAAGGTCGGACTGCTTCTCTTTACGGACCGCACGGAGCTTTATCTGCCTCCGCGTTCGGGCCGCATGCACGGTCTCCGCGTGATCCGCGAACTGGTCGCCATGGACCCGAAGGGACGCGGCACCGACATCGGACTTGCGCTCGAATCGCTGGCGCTCGGGCTCAAGAAGAAAACCGTTGTCTTTCTCATCAGCGATTTTCTGGATGACAAGGACTATGAAAAGACTCTGAAGATCGTCAGCCGCAAACACGATGTGATCGCACTCCGCGTGCTGGACCCGGTCGAGCTCAAGCTTCCCGCCATGCTCAAAGGGCTTTCCATCGAAGGGGCCGAGACCGGAAGACCGTTTTTCTTCGACGCTTCCACTTCGGGTTCGATCCGTGCCTACGAAAAGGCGGCTGAAACTCTTCACGACCATACGAAGGAAGTCTGCCGTCACGCGAAGGTCGATATGATCGATGTCCGCTGCAACGAGGATCTGGTGAAGCCTCTGATGGCCTTCTTCCGGAATCGTCGCGGAAAACGGTGACAGGGAGGATTGGAATGTTGAATCTTATCAAAAAATTAGTTCTGTGGACAGCCGCCGTCCTGCTGGGGATTCTTCTTGTCTTCGGCATCGCGGCCGGTGTCAAATGGTATAAGGTATCCCATTCGGACGCCAAAGTCGCGATTGTGGCGGACCCCGCCCTCGAAGACGGTAAAACCGGCCTGAAACTGGGAGAACGTTTCAAGATCAATGCGGTGTTCAGTCTCCCGTGGGGCGTGAATCCCGCGCTTCTGACGGCCGAGCCCGCGGAAGGCAGCCAGCTGACGGCGGAACCGAAGTTCACACTCCGTTCGCTCGGCTGGGGCCGCAACCTCTGGAATGCCGCCGTTCCTCTTCAGGCTTACCGCGAAGGCGAGATCAAGCAAGGCTCCATGACTGCCGCCTTCAGCAATTCCGAAAATATCGCCCTGAAAATGCCCGCGCTGAAAATCCAGCCGGTCGAAGTGAATTCACCGGATCTTGCGCTGGCCTCGGCAATGAAGCAGAAGGACCTTCCCGAAAAGATGCGTCCGTGGCTGATTGCGCTGGTCGTGGTTCTGCTGGTCTGCATCGCCGTGCTGGCTTACCTCAGATGGGGCGCCCGCAGGAAGGCGCACATCCTTTCGCCGTGGGAATTTGCGCTCATCGCGATCCGCGACCTTCTTTCCAAGGTGAAGTCGGGAACCGTTCCGCCGGAAAAATCCGTTGCGGTCCTGACGGACATCGTGCGCGAATATATGGAACGTCGTTTCAATCTCCGGGCGGAACGCCAGACCACCGCCGAGTTCATGAACGACCTCGAACACGGAAAGGGGAATCTTTCCGATACGCACCGTGAATTTCTCCGCGGGTTCCTGAGCGCCGCCGACATGGTGAAATTCGCCCGGGTGCCCGCCGACGAGGTCCTGATTGAAAATGCCGCGCTCAAGGCGGAAGCCCTCGTCAACGAAACCACTCCCGCCGAGAAGGAGACCGGAAAATGATCCATACTTTCGCACATCCCTATATGTTTCTGCTTCTGCTTGTGCTGGCGCTGGTGCTGCTGCGCGCCTGGTTCAAGCCGTCTCCCACGCTGGCGGTTCCTTCGCTTCGTCCATTCCGGATGTCCGCCGGACGTTCCCGTCTCCGCAAGATAGTCCCGTTTCTGCTGTATGCCCTCGGGGGCGTGATGATTGTGCTGGCGCTGGCCGCCCCGCGTGAAGGAACGGAACAGATCCGGCGTCGAGCGGACGGAATCGACATCATCATCGCCATCGACCTTTCCGGCAGTATGCGCGCCATCGACGTTCCCCCCGGATACCGTACGGAAGCCGAGCTTTCCGCCGCGCTTGCGAGCGGGAAGGTCAAGGACCGCATCGGAACCGCGAAGGAGGAAATCGCCAAATTCATCGAGGCGCGCCCGAACGACCGTATCGGCCTGGTCGCGTTTGCGCCAATGCCCTACATGGTCTGTCCGCCGACCCTGGACCATCCCTGGCTGCTGGCCAATCTGGCGCGGCTTGAATCGGGCGTGATCGGGGACGCTACCGGGATTGCCGGTCCCATCACCAGCGCGGTTCAGCGCCTCAAGGACTCCGATTCCAAGCGTCGCGTGATTGTGCTTTTCACCGACGGCGTCAACAACGTCAACGCCAAGGTCACGCCGCGTCAGGCCGCGAAGCTGGCGGATACTTTCAACATTACGGTGTATACGGTTGGAATCGGTTCCAACAATGCCGTCATGCGGCAGGATTCCATGTTCGGGTCCGGCTTCGGACAAGTCCGGGATGAGTTCGATGAACAGCTTTTGCGCGACATTGCCGGATCGACCGGCGGCGTTTACTATCACGCTTCCGACGGCGATTCCATGCGCCTTGCCATGGCGCAGATCGACAAGCTGGAGAAGACCAGCGTGGAACAGACCATTCTCGTCAACTGGCGCGAACTGTATCCGTATCTTTGCGGACTTGCCATTGGACTGCTGCTTTGCGGGCTGTTCCTCGAGAGCACGGTATTCCTGATCGTTCCGTAGCTCTGTCGGAATTCTATTACGGCAGGCGCACTGTCTTTTTCGTGCGTGCGGATTCATACGCGGCGCAGATCAGCTCAACGGTTCTTACCCCTTCGATTCCGGGGGTTTCCAGAGGACTTCCTTCGAGAATCGCGGAAACCAGCTCCTCCAGTTGCGAATGATGTCCATTGCAGGAAATCGATGCCGGATCGCCGGCTCCGCCGCCGTTGCCGCCGGAACGGTTCATTTCCCGGATGCGCTCGTCTTCGGGCGTCTCGTCGCCCGGACTCCAATGGGTCAGACAATCGTCCTCCAGAATGAAGCCGCCGCGGGTGCCGGAAAAGGTGATTTTCCGTTTATATCCGGGGGCGCACGCCGTGCTGGATTCCAGATATCCGAGCGAGCCGTTGCGGAACCGGAGATTCGCCATCAGGGTGTCTTCCACTTCGATGGTCTTGTGAAGACGGTTGGCCGTGTTTGCGGTCAGTTCGTCGATATCTCCGTTGAAATAGCGCAGAAGGTCGGCGGCGTGGATTCCCTGGTTCATGAGCGCACCGCCGCCGTCCAGCGCCCACGTGCCGCGCCAGGGGCTTTCCGCATAATATTCCGGCTTCCGGTACCAGCGGACCGAGGCTCCGATCAGGACCGGATCGCCGAAGCGTCCCGTCCGGACGGCCCCCCGCGCCATGCGTGCGGCGGGGGAATAGCGGGCGGGAAAAACGGGGGAAAGCAGGACATTGTTTTTTATACATTCGTCATAGATTTCACGGGCTTTTTCCGGCGTGGTTTCCAGCGGTTTCTCGCAGAAAATGTGCTTATGCGCCCGTGCGGCGGGAACCGCGATGCAGCCGTGAAGTCCGCTCGGAGTTGTGACGCAGACAATGTCGATGTCCGAGCCCAGAAAGTCTTCGATGGACGCCGAAGCCCGGCATTTGAACTTTTCGGAAAAAGCCCGTGCCCGAGCAACGTCTTTATCGTACACATGTGATAATTCCGCCTTTTCGAGCAGGCGGATCGCCTCTGCGTGGAAAGCGGCGATCATGCCGGTTCCCGCAATCCCGATTTTGACTTTGTCTTTCATGCGGGAGCCGTGATCTTTTCCGCATTGAGCGCATAGATTTTCTGAAGAACGTTTTCCGGCAGGCCGAGGGAGTTGAGAAATTCCTGATGGGCGTTGTCGAAATAGTCGCGGGCGTAGAGAACACGGTCCTGATAGTCGGTTAAAAACCGGCGGGTGAATTCGGGATCGCGTTTCAGCGCGCGGCATCCGGACCCCGCCGAAATATCGCAGTAAAGATTCGGATATTTTTCAAGGAGTTCGATGACGCGTCCTCCGGGAAGGACCGGCGAATTGTCGGGCGGGTACTGCGTGGTTTTGCAGAGATCGTCGTCTGAAATGTGCAGCCAGAAACCGGGCGCGTGGCCGAGGAACCGGGTGTCGGGACAGGCCTGAAGGAGACGTTCAACAGCGTCGATGGAACCTCCCCACCATTCGGTCCACGGATCGGACGCCTTTTTGCGGAGGTTGTATTCGAGATGGAACGTCACGGGCATTCCGAGTTCGCCGGCAAGACGGAACAGCAGAATGGCGTCCGGACTGTCATACATCATGCGGCATTTGAACTCGCCGCAGACTTGCGCCCCGTAGATGTCGTGCGCCGCCTGAAGGCGTTTGGCGGCGTCGGGTTTGCGGGGATCGGGACAATAGCCGAGGATAAAGCGTTCCGGGGCGCGCTCCTTGTAGGAAAGACAGCGTGTGAACGGAATGGGGCCTTCCTTGCTGCCGAGGACGTCGGCCGGGATGACCTGCGCATAGCCGGGGCTGTATTCATGCTTTTCGCATTCCCAGCTCAGAATCCAGGTTTTCTCAATTCCGTAGCGATCCATGTTGGCCAGAAACTTGTCGAGGTTGTGTCCGTGCCAGTCGGGATGGTTGTGTGCATCGATGATTTTCATGATGGAATCCTTCTTTGAGGAAAATGTTCAGGGTCGGATTGCGTAGGCCGCATCGGCTTTCCGGAAAGCCTCCATGATTGCGTCTGCCTCTTTTTCGCCCCAGCTTTCATACATGAACATGATGAAATGTGCGTTGACGGAGCGATGTGCTTCCGGAAGTGGAAATTCGCGGTGACGGTCGCCCTTGTAGCAGGGATTGTTCCACGGATGCTTGTCCGCCCGGTTGCGATACCAGTCGAACGTGGTCGGAAGCGCGCCGGAATAATCCGGATTGAGAATCAGTCCTTCCGCGGCGAGGGCGGCGCAGAAATCGGCTTTCGAAACCGACGATTTTTCCGGATGGAAGCGCAGGCGCCACCACCAGTAGGAATGTTCCGCGCCGGGGATCACTTCCGGGATGGAAACCGTGTGAAGACGATCCATTCCGCGTTCCTTGAGCATGGCGGCGAAACGACGGCGGGACCCCACGATCCATGGCAGTTTTTTGAGCTGGACACGTCCGATGGCCGCGCCGAGCTCATCCAGATTGCAGTTCAGCGCAGGCATCACGTTTCCGTAAGTGCCCGTCAGTCCGAACGGTTTTCCGCGGTCCGCCGCACGGCGTTCTTTCCAGTAGAGTTCTTCGGTTCCGGAGAACACCGCGCCGCCCTGGCCGCCGGTGCAGAAGTGCTTGCCGAACATGAGGGAAAAAGCGCCGTACGTTCCGAATGTGCCGACATATTTGCCGTCGATCGTGGCCGCATGGGATTGGGCGCAGTCCTCCACCACGGGGAGGTTGTGTTTTTTCGCGACTTTCATGATTCCGCGCATGTCCGCGGGTTCTCCGCCGATATGGGGAATCACAATCGCCCGCGTCTCGGAAGTGATGACTTTTTCGACCTGTTCCGCCCCGGTGTTGAAGGAGCCGGGAACGGCGTCCGCCGAGACCGGAATGCAGTTGAGCATGACGATCGGCATGATGCCGCCCGGATCGGTCATCGGGCCGACCACGACTTCGGAGAAGGGCGGCAGTTCCAGCGCGTGGAGCGCCACGAAGACCGCATTGGTTCCGGAGTTGACGCCGTCGGCAAAGCCACCGCCCAGAAACGCAGCGAATTCCTTCCCGAAAGCCTCTTCCTGCGGACCATTGTAACCGAATGCGTTTCCGCTATGGATCGATTCATCAAAGAGCGCATCCGCGGCGGCTTTTTCCTCCGCGCCGAAATGAAAACGGTTTTTGAGCGGGAAATTCACGGCTTTCGGGCCGCCTTTCAAGGCCAGTTTTTCAGTCTTCATTATTCTTCCTTCCAAGTGAAAAGTTTGATGGATTCAGGCGGCTGTCTCCAGTCGATCAGAAGGAGTTTTGCGCCGCAATGGATTTTTACTTCAGCCCCCGCAAGAAAATCATCCGTCCGCGGATTTGCGGGAGTCCGGAGCGCTTCCGGGATCATGGCCTTATAGGCGTCGAGCTTGGTGACGGCCGGTTCCAGAGAATGGAGGCCGCCTTCGTAGTATTTTGCCGTAACCGTTTTTCCG
>CAYWZD010000207.1:0-6999 GCA_964462755.1 uncultured Victivallales bacterium
TCAGCGGCATCGGCTGCATGATGGTGCTCAAGGTCATCACGCCCCGGGGACTTGAAATCACAGCGTTCGGGATCGGGGATCTGCTGGCATTCATCGCGGCACTGAGCTGGGCGATCGCGGCCATCTACGCCAAACGCATCGTCACGACGGGAAACGATATGGCGGTCACCGCGTGGTCCATGCTTTTCGCCTCCGTTTCCCTGCTTGTGATCGATGTCTGCATGGGAAGCGCCCGGGTGCTGCCTTCCGACGGAACGACGTGGAGTCTGGTCCTTTATCTGGCGATTTTTCCGACCGCATTCGGTTTCTATGCCTGGAATGCGGCGCTCAGCCGGATCAGCATCAACATCGTCACCATCATGCAGTACCTGACTCCGATCATGACCGTTCTTCTGGCATTCCTTTTTCTGGGAGAGCAGCTCACACCGTTCAAAATCTTCGGAATCCTTCTGGTGCTGGGCGGGATATTCTTTTCAAGAAAAGTGCGGGAACCTCTTCCGGCGGAACCCGCCACTTGAGCAGAGGCACGGTTGACTCCCCCGGCTAAGCGTCGCGCAGGATTTTATACCGGCGGCGGTATTGAAGGGGAGTCTGTCCCGTTTCACGCTTGAAAACCATGCAGAACCGGCTGGGATCGTCCAGCCCGGATTCCCGCATGATCTCCTTGATCGGCAGGGAGGTTTCCGCAAGAAGCATCTTCGCCCTTTCAATCCGCAGAGACATCACATATTCAGAGATGGAGCAGTTCATTTCCTTTTTGAATATATGGATCAGACGCGATGGGCTGAGGCAAACGGATGAAGCCAGCGGCGCGATCTCGATTTTCCGTTCGGGACGTCTCCGCAGAAGATCGATCACGGCAATGATGCGGGAATCGTTTACGGTTCCGGTCATGCCGGACAGCTGAAGGCGCCGTTTCGCATCCGAAGCGAGAGGCATCATCGAGGCCAGCAGGGTCTGAATTTTCGCAATCCGAACAGCGTTCAGACACGGCAGGCGCTCAAACTTCACCTTCAGGGACGGATACGCGCAGATTTTTCCGGGCTTCCGGAAAGGTCCCGCGCAAATGACCTCAATGCATTTCCCCTGCTGAAAAACGGGAATCACGATTTCGGAACATCCCGCATGGCATGTTCCAACAAAAGGTTTTCCGCATTTTTCCGCCTCGACAATCAAAGTGCGGTTGTCGTGTGAACAACATTCGCTCAAGCGTGCGGGGTTCCGCTTCACACACGTGCAGAACGGATTGCAGTGGAGCGTGTGTTCAAAATCCAGTCCGCAGTCGGCGCTCTTGGCCCCGACGCCCTTCCACAAAACAGGGAGGGTGGTCAATTCCCGGACGGCGTCAAAAATGTTTTCAATCTCTTTCATGATCCATCAGATGTATGTATATTGTCAAATATAGCATGATACACCAATAAAACAACCATAGGCGCCAAGAAAATCCGGCAAAAAGGTATATAATGTAATACAGAAAGAGTCAGGCACCTTTTTGGAGGAGACAAAAAAATGAAAGAATTCGTGAATGTTCCCGAGGAAAAAGTCCCGGTATTCGAAAATGCCGGACTGTGCGTTGTCGGAGGAAGCTGCACCGGAGTGTTCGCCGCCATCCGGGCCGCCCGTATGGGAGTGAAAACCGTTCTGGTGGAACGGCAGAACCGTTTCGGCGGCGTGGCGACCCTCGGACTGGTCGGAATGTGGCACACGTTCTTCGCCACCGACAGAAAAGAACAGATCATCGGGGGACTGACGTATGAAACCTGCGAACGGCTTGAAAAATACGGGGCGGTTTCCGATTTCCGCAATCCGGAGGACAGCGGTTCCGGCGGGGTGCGGCTCAATCCCGAATACCTGACGCTGGAGCTGGACCGGATGGTCCGCGAAACGCCGAACCTCACGGTTTTCTTCCACTCCGCGTTCTCTTCGGCGATCATGCACGCTCCGGGAGAAATCGAGGCCATCGTGCTGGAAGGACGCGGCGAACGTTTCGCCGTCCGGGCGGATTACTTCATCGATGCCACCGGGGACGGCTATCTCTGCCGTTCGGCGGGAACTGAAATGTATCGACATCCGTCGCCCCAACCCGCCACCGCCTGCATGCGCTTCGCCAACTGGGACAGACTCACTGATTTTTCCTCGACGGCGCTTAGAGACCTCATCGGACAATACCGGGAAAAATATCCGGACCTCCCTTGCGGCTACAACTGGGGGATGTATTCACACGGTTCCAAGTTGTATATGCTCGCGGGGACCCGGATTCTTCATGGGAACACCATCGACACCCGTTCCATCACGGCGGCGGAACTGGAATCACGCCGTCAGGTATACGCGCTGGACGCCATGCTGCGGGAACATTTCCCGGAGGCTGAACTGAGCTTGCAGGCCCTGCCGTCCATGATCGGCATCCGCGACGGCCTCCATATCCGGTCCCTCCGGCAGCTCACGGGAAAGGAACTGCTGAGACATCCCCCGAAGCCGGACGCCATTGCCAACGGCACCTATCCCGTCGATATTCACAGCGACAAAGACGACAGCATCACTTTCCGTTCTCTTTCCGGCTTTGAGACGGTCTACCGGGGCGGCAGAGTGGCCGAACAGCGGCGCTGGCTCCCGGAAGGCGAGTCCCTTCCCTACTACCAGATCCCCTTGAGCGCCCTGATCCCGGCAAACGCCGTCAATTTCCTGGCCGCCGGACGGATGATCGACACGGACCCGGAAGCCTTCGGAGCGGTCCGGGTCATGGTGAACCTGAATCAGTGCGGAGAGGCGGCCGGAGTCGCCGCGGCGCTGGCCGTCCGGGAAAAATGCGCCATTGCGGAAGTGTCGCCCGGAAAAGTGCGCGAAGCGCTGGCGGAGGGCGGCTCCATCGTCAAGTGAAACACCCCTTGTCCGGTTTTCCGGACGGGGCGCCCGTCCGGCGGAAATCATGTCCGGCTCCGGAGGCACTCATCACCTGCCGCCGCCGGCGGAAGGAAAGCGGCGTCATTTCGACTTTTTCCCGGAATGCGCGGCTGAACGCCTGAATCGAAGAATATCCGCAGAATTCGGCGATCTCCCCGATGGATCTTTCCGTGCGTGACAATTCATCCATGGCGCGGTTGATCCGGCTCCGCACAATGTATTCGCCGGGAGTGATTCCGGTCTCGGCGAGAAATTTCCGCCGGAGGCTGCTGACCGACAAATGAAAAGATGCGGCGATCCGTTCCAGGGAAAGACTGCTCTTCAGGTTCGCCAGAATATATTTGGCGATCTCGGAAGAAACGGAGGAATCGGGCAGAGGATTGCCTCCGGGCAGACGATTTTCCGCGGAGCCTTCGCGAAGCTTGTTCAGGAGAAGGGTCAGGAGAAGAGTCAATTCCCAGGGGGAGACGTTTCGGGAATAGGCCCTCAGAAGCCGGGAGACCAGTTCATGGGTCTCTTTCGTGAGAAGGGTCGAGGAATGACGCCCGGGGAGAATGTCCGAACGTTTTACCTCGAAGGTGATCATGAGCCGGAAAATTCCGGGTTCCGTGTGCAGAAACAGATGATTCTCATAGGGATAAACCAGAAAACAGCTGCCGGTTTCAAGCCGGATGCGCTGTCCGTTGAGGAGAAGGAAACAGGGAACGCCGAGATTCAGATTCAGGAGGTAGCGGTGATGGATCGCGGCGCGCCTTTCCAGCGGGGCAAGGCCGCCTCTCGAAAAAATCAGGATATTGTCCGGAAGATCGAAGTCGTAACCGTTCGAACGGAAAGGAAAGAAACTTCCCGGAAGCGGAATCCGTCTGGCGTGGGAGATGAGCGATGTGAACTTCATTGTTAAAAAAATGACATTTTATGTTGTTGTTTTAACGATTTTTCTGTGATATAATATATCTATGTGCGCGGGAAAAAGCAAATTCAGAAAAATCGGAGACGGCAATATCATCATGGAGAGAGTCAGAATCGGTATTCTCGGAGTCGGGGTCATGGGCAGCAATCATGCGAACAATGTGTCCACCCTCGGCAACTGCAAACTTTCGGCAATCTGCGACATCAAGGAATCGGCTCTGGAATGCTGGAAAGATTCCGGCGCAGAGCTTTATACGGACCCTGAGGTTTTCTTCAAGAAGGCCCAAGTGGATGCGGTCATCATCGCCACGCCTCACTATTCCCATGTTCCGCTCGCGCTGGAAGCAGTCAAACGGGGCTGGCACGTGCTGGTTGAAAAACCGGTAGCCGTGGAAAAACTGGACGCGGAACGGCTGGTCAAAGCCGCGGAGACACACCCGGAACTGGTCATGAGCGCAATGTTCTGTCTGCGTACGATTCCCATGTTCATAAAAGTCAAACATCTGATCGACAGCGGCGAACTCGGCAAGATCATCCGGTTCAACTGGATCATCACGGACTGGTTCCGCACGCAGGCCTATTACGACTCGGGAACATGGCGCGCCACCTGGCGCGGCGAAGGCGGAGGCGTCCTGCTGAACCAGTGTCCTCATCAGCTGGACCTGATGCAGTGGTTCTTCGGCATGCCCTCGAAGATAACAAGCCAGATCTCTTTCGGAAAATATCACACGATCGAGGTGGAGGACGAAGTCACCGCCATGCTGGAATATCCCGACGGAAAAACCGCCGTCTTTGTGGCCTCCACCGGCGAGGCGCCCGGAACCAACCGTCTGGAAATCGCCGGCGACCAGGGGAAACTGGTGCTGGAAAATGGAAAACTGACCTTCATCCGGAATGAAATCCCCGTGTCCAAGTTCAGAAACGAAACCAAACTGACATTCGCCCTGCCGCCCGTCTGGACCGCCGACATTCCGTTCGGACCGTCGCCCGTTTCCATTCACCGGGTCATCATCGAAAATTTCGCCAATGCGATTCTCAACGGCGACCCCCTGATCGCTCCGGCGGCGGAAGGCATCCGGGGACTGGAAATCGGCAACGCCATGCTCCTTTCCCAGCTCAAAGGACAGAGTGTGACGCTTCCGATCGATGCCGCCGAATACAACACCCATCTTCAAAAGCTGATCAAGAACAGTTCAAAATAAATACTAAGGAAACGCGCATGAAAAAGAAAATCGTTTTTGCCGGATTCAGACACGGACACATCCTCTCCCTCTACAACGCGGCGGCCGCCTCCGCAAAGCTGGAAATCGTCGGCGCTTGCGAGGAAGACGCCCAGACAGTGGAAAATCTGAAAAAGACCAATCCGACCCTCACGATCACGGACACCTCCTTCGACGCCATGCTCGCCAAAACCCCGTGCGACATCGTCGCCATCGGGGATTATTATGCAAAGCGCGGTTCTCTTGCCATCCGGGCCCTCAAGGCCGGCAAACACGTGGTGGCGGACAAGCCGCTCTGCTCCTCTCTGGACGAACTCGCTGAAATCGAACAGCTTGCCGCGAAAACCGGCCTCAAGGTCGGCTGCATGCTGGATCTCCGCACAGGCGACACCTTTGCCGCGGCGCAGGAATTCGTCCGCTCCGGAAAACTCGGAAAAGTCACGCAGATTCAGTTCGGCGGACAGCATCCTCTCCTCCGGGCGACCCGTCCGGGCTGGTACTTCGAAAACGGCAAACACGGCGGAACCATCAACGACATCGCCATTCACGCCATCGACTACATTCCCTGGCTGACCGGGTCGGATTTCAAATCCTTCCTCGCGGCGCGCACGTGGAAAGCCTTCGACATGGAAAACGACGGATTCAACGATGCCGCCCAGTTCATGCTGGAACTCGACAACGGATGCGGCATCCTCGGCGACGTCTCCTATGCGGTTCCGGATTCCCTCGGATACAAAAATCCCCAATACTGGCGCTTTACCGTCTGGGGCACCAAAGGAATCATCGAATTCAACTGCATCGAAAAGAAGATCACCGCCTATATCAACGGTGAAAAAGAACCTCGGACGATTGTCCCGGCTCCGTATGCCGGTCCCAATTATCTGGACAGCTTCCTTTCGGATATCGAAGGCGCGGCTCCGGAACTCAATACGGCGGTTGTCCTGAAACGGACCCGTCAGGCGCTCAAGCTCCAGAAGCTGGCCGATTCAAACGCCCGCTGAATTTCTTGATTCAGCCGCTCCGGCATCCGAAAAAGTTCCATTTCCACCGTCCCGAAGACGAGTTCAGAAATGGAACTTTTTTTGTCGTCGGCTTGAAATTTCCTCGGAAACATGGTATTATTTATGGAGACTGCGGTATCTGGACAAATCATTGAAACGGAAGCAGCAAAGCGGTTTTCTGAAAGGATAAACAGGAATCATGAAAAACAACTCTTTTTTCACTCTGGTGGAACTATTGGTCGTCGCGGCGATTATTGCCATTCTGGCGGGATTGCTTCTCCCGGCGCTCAGCAAAGCGCGCGACATGGCGGCAGGGAGCAACTGCATCGGAAACCTCAAACAGATCGGCCTGATGGCGATTCAATATGCCGACCAGTATGACGGACGCTATGCTCCGGCGGTCTGCGACCCGGTCTGGGGCGACACGGAGGGCTGGACAAACAAGCTCCGCCTGATCTGCAACGCACAGAAAAAGATCTTCAAGTGCACCAAGGACGACCGCCGCGAATTCTCCTATTCCCTGAATTGCGCGGAGGTCTATGTCCGCAACAACAAGCAGTTCGGGTCCTGGTACGACAAGGAATTCTCCCGTTCGAAAATCGGGGCGTCCAATGTCATCCTCATCGAAGAAAGCCCGACGAAGATGTTCTCCACAACCGACTGCGATCACGACAATTACACACAGGACACCGAACCGGTGAACTTCGACCGGCATACCGGATTCGTTGCCGGTTTTGCGGACGGACACGCGGAAAAACTCCAGAAATACGACTTCTCCCGGCACAGCTATTACACCTATGAAGCATCCCGGTGGAAAAATCCGAATCCTTGATTCCGGCATTCCGTTTCCCGCAGTCAGGCAACGTGTTTCCAAAGTATTGCGTCAGTGAGCAATTTCCGTTTCTGTTAAAACGTCATGCAATACTCTCAGTATTGCCGCGGTCCAGCCGCGAAGGCTGGTCGTGCGG
>CAYWZD010000208.1:0-6985 GCA_964462755.1 uncultured Victivallales bacterium
AAATTACAACAAAATTCATTTGTCAGAATCCTTTTCCATGATATATTGAAAATGGAAGCGGTTCCGGGACGGGACCGTTCCGCCGAAAAAACGTCCTCGAAGGATAGAACTGGAGGTGCTGTCGAAATCCGGCGTCAGGGAAGAAGGATCAGTTTTTCTCAAGGAACCGTTCTCTCCGGTTCCGCGGAAGAGTTCCGGACGCCCCCTGAACCCCGAAAAGTATTTTTTGAACAACAGATTTCTCTTGTATACCACTTTTTTGATTCGGATTTGTATTATAAAAGCAATTTTCTTTTCAAAAAATAATCATGAATATTTGAAAAGAGTATTGAAAATACAGGAAAAACTTTCATTTTATAATGCAGTGAAAAAGGTGAAACGGACCGTTCGTCCAGTTCGGTCCGGCAAGAAAAGAGAGGTATTGTTATGACGAAAACGCAAACAGTGCTGCCGGTCGAGATGGCCAAACAGCATCTTTCGAAACTCCAGCAGTGCTACGAACTGTTATACCGGATCATGCCGCCGTATTTCTTCAAGACCTTTCATGAGGCGGACATCCAGGACCTTCTCCCCCTGTTCTTCGACTTGGAAAGGAAAAACGGAATCCAGATCCTGGAACGCGAAGATTCCCGCATCATGGTCTACCTGAAGGACGAGCGCCAGAATCCGGTGCTGACCAGCCGTGAAATGGCAGATCCCCGCATCCTCCGCTCCGTCGTGTATGAATCCGCGCCTCTTGCGGAATCCGGACGGCGCGTCATTGTGGAGCAGGTGACATACGAATCCCGCGATTCGCAGGCCTCCATTCCCCCGCTGTATTCCAATGCGGAACTGAAAAAGGAATACCGGCAGCTTTTCGGCACGGCTCCGGAAAAATTCGACGACCTGTATGAGCGCATCAACTGGCGCGAAGTGGAAGACCTGGACATTTCCCGCATTTCGGCCCGCATCCATCTGATTCTGCAAGTTCAGGATCAGGAACATTCCGTGGTCCATGTGGAAAAATTGGGCCGGAAGGATTACCGGCTGTCGCTGGCCTGTTCGACGGTCGCCTTCCGCCGGAAGGAATATTATCCCCGCATCCTGACCCTCCTTCAGGCCTCCGGCTTCGAGGTGTCGCGTTCCTATCTCCGCGAATTCACCCGCGACGGCGCTCCCGGTGATTTCAGCTCCAAGGCAGTGCGGATCAACACTTTTTATATTACGCCCGTCTCCCGCGGCGCCGACTCTCCCGCCGCCATGGAGAAGCTGGAATGGGAACTGAACGAGCTCTGCTGGAGTCCCGATTTCGACCTCTTCGAACAGGAGTTCGTTGAAAATCAGGGATTCTGCGGAACCTCCGCCAACCTGCTGCGGGCCATTTCGGAGTTCGTGCACTCCCAGCTCTCGTTCGTCGACCGCAACGCGTACACCATGAAGGACATCTGCCGTTTCATGGCCTTGTATCCGCGGATTCTCCGCAAGATCATCATCGCGTTCGAGAAGAAAATCGATCCGAAGTCTCCCGAATCGAAAGAGAAAACGGAAGCCGTGTTCCAGCGCGTCGAACTGGAAATCCGGGAGGTCAACACCGGAATGCAGGAAAAGGACGAGCGCATCCGCATGGTCCTTCTCGGGGCGACCGATTTCCTCCGCAATGTCCTCAAATGCAATTATTTCAGCAAAGGGAAATCCGCCCTGGCCTTCCGTCTGGATCCCGCTTTCATGCACTTCTACGAAAGCCGCTCCGAAAATTACCGGAACGCGTTTCCCCCGGAACGTCCTTTCGGCGTCTTTTTCTTCTACCGCCGGAACGTCACCGGTTTCCACGTGCGTTTCTCCGAAATCGCGCGCGGCGGCTGGCGCACCGTGGTGCCGCGTCCGGCCAAGAACCTGCTGGAGGACACCGATAACTACGATTTCGCCAGCTGCGAACTCTTCCGGGAGGCCTACGTGCTGGCGCATACCCAGCACCGCAAGAACAAGGATATTTACGAGGGCGGTTCCAAGCTGGTGACCCTGCTCCAGCTCACGGCGGGCGGAGATTTCCACACCGAACTGTGGTCCGCCCAGCGCGCCGTGTTCGACGCGTTCCTTTCGCTGATCAACTATGACGCCAAAGGACGCCTCCGGAATCCGGCGATCGTCGACTACACCGGCTTCAAGGAGATCATCGAAATCGGACCCGACGAAAACATGTTCGATGAGATGATCTGCTGGATGGGCAAGCGCGCCGCCGATGCCGGATACACGCTCGGTGCCGGCATCATTTCCGGCAAACCCGAAGGCGGTTTCAACCACAAGCATTACGGCGTGACTTCCTTCGGCGTTCACCAGTATCTGCTGCGGACGCTGCGCCACCTCAAAATCGATCCGTCCCGCGACGCCTTCAGCGTGGTGCTTTCCGGCGGTCCCAACGGGGACGTGGCCGGAAACGAGATCAAGCTCCTGAACGCGAAGGACGCCTCCGGAAATTATCTTATTCCGAACGTCCGGATCATTGCCGTGACCGACGGCCCCGCCGCCGTATACGATCCCGATGGACTGGACCGCGCGGAACTGTCGCGTCTGGTCCATACGGCCGATCTGGATTCCTTCGATCCGTCGAAACTCCGCGGAGAAGGAGCCGCGATGCTGTTCAGCCGTCCCATGATCGGCGAACACGAGGTCGAAACCTACCGGATGGTCGCCTTCCGGCATGGAGCCCTCCATGAGCACAAGCTCGGACGCGACGACTTCATGCGCGCCTTCCAGACCAACATCTGCCGTCGGGCGGATGTCTTCATCCCCTGCGGCGGGCGTCCTTCCACGCTCAACGCGGCCAACTGGGAAATGTTCGCGCCGGATAAAGTCCCCTGCGTCAGGGCCATCGTCGAAGGGGCCAACTCCTTCCTCACCCCGGATGCCCGTGTCGAGCTCCAGAAGCTCGGAACCGTGATTGTGCGTGATGCCTCCGCCAACAAGTGCGGCGTGATCACCTCCTCCTACGAGATCCTCAGCGGCCTGCTCCTCACGCCCGAAGAGTTCAAAAAGGAGAAGGAGGAACTGGTTCCGGAAGTCATGGAAATCCTGCGGGTCGCGGCCTGCCGGGAAGCCGACTGGCTGTTCGATGAATTCGAACGGACCGGCACGTTCATGACGGTTCTCACGGACCACCTCGCCACGCGGATCAACCAGCTCAACGAGGAGATTTTCCAGTTCCTCGGGACGCATCCGGAACTGATCGCGGACAAGGTGATTTTCGAGCATCTGCCGCCGCTGTTCGCTTCGCGGTACGGAGATCGGCTTTCGCGGATCCCGAGCCAGTACCGCCGGGCCATCGTATCGGTCGAGCTGGCATTGCGGATCGTCTTCCGCAAGACCGGTTCCCTCGAAAACGAGATCCGCATGGTGATGTGATTCTTTTTTCGGACGATTCACGGGAGACCGGAGGAGAGGTTGCTTTCTTCCGGTCTCTTTCTTTTCGCGGACGGAAAACGCCGGGTTACGAAATCCTGCTGTGAGAGCAACCGGTATCCCGCAAGGAACGGACTCCGATTTGCGGATGCCGGAGGATTCTCCGTCCGTGAGCTGAACGCATCGTCAGGATTTTGTTCATCGGCGCATGTGATGCCGGGAAAGGTCATTCTGCTTTTTGCGGATCAGCACCGCTGGAATGATTGCGATGAAAAAGACAATCGCCAATACCATGAAGCAGTCCCGGTAAGCGATCAGTCTGGCTTGCGGAATCATGGTTTTTTCAAGATACTCCATTGCCGCCGGGTGCGCCGAGGCGGGGAGCCGCTCTCCGAACGGATTTCCCCAGTGCGTCAACAGCAAAGTCACCCGGCGCAGCTCCTCGCCCGCGACCCCGTCCGGCGTCACCATCTGCGAGATGGATTCGCCGTGAATTGCGGTATTGCGGTCAATGACGACGGAAAGCAGATTCACTCCCATGGCGCCGCCCAGCTGTCGGGTGAAATTCAATACGCCGGACCCCTGGGCCAGCTGTTCATGAGGCAGAGCCCGCAAGGCGCCCGCGTTCAATGCCGGAGTGATCAAACCCAGTCCCAGACGTCCCAGCACAATCCACCATGCGAGCGTCCAGAAAGGAAGATCGGTGGCAATTCCGCCGCAAAGCCAGCAGGAGAAACCGAACAGCAGCAATCCTGCCGTGATTAATATCCAGGACGGCAGTTTGTCGCTCAAGCGTCCGGAAATGGGAGAAAGAAGGGCCAAAGCAAATCCCGCCGGCATCAGCACCAATCCCGAACGCGTCGGAGTGTATCCCTGGACCAGTTGCACGAACAGCGGGACAATATAAGTCGATCCGTAGATCCCGGCTCCCAGCATGAACGCCACCAGACAACTGCAGACAAAACGTCCGTTGGCAAAAACATTCACGTCCAGCAGCGGATTCCGGCAAGTCATTTCCCAGAGGCTGAAGATCAGCAAGGCCGCTGCCGCAACCATAAACATGAACAGTACGAAATCGGAGTTCCATCCGTAGCGCTGTCCATTGGAAAGTCCGGTCAGCAGACAGGTCAGGAAAAGCGCGAGCGTCGTAAAGCCGACGCCGTCGAAATGCAGTTTTTCCTTTGCGGTGTCGCGTCCGGGAAGAAATAAGATGGCGGCCAGCGCCGCAAGCAGACAGATCGGAATAATCGAGAAAAACACATAGCGCCAATTGTATTCATCGATCAGAAATCCGGCCAGCGTCGGGCCCAGCGCCGGAGCCAGAATCACTCCGATGGTATAAATTCCCATGGCCTGTCCTCGCTTGTGGGGAGGAAACACCTGAGAGAGAACGACCATTGCCGCCGCCTGAATCAGACCGGACGCCATTCCCTGAAGAATTCGCGCCAGAATCACTTCCCCGCTGTTCATGCTGAATCCCCCCAGGAGTGTGCCGACGGAGAAAATGATCATCGCGCCCAGAAATGAAAGCCGGTACCCGAAGTTCCGCAGAGCCCAGGCCGTTACCGGCATGGTGGCCGTCATGGCGGCCAGAAAACCGGTGGCGAGCCACTGAACCTGATCATCGCCCAGGCTGAATGCCCCCATGATGTCCGGCAGCGCCACATTTACCATCGTCGCGGCCGCGGTGCATACCACCGCCGCCAGCATTACACTGACCGTGGCGATCCATTTGTATCCCGGCCCGAAACGGACAAAATAAGATTCAATGGGCGACATCTATCGAAACCTCGACCATGACGCCCGGCTGGAGCATCGGCGCTTTCCGGTCCAGCGCGATGCGCACCGGGACCCGCTGCGTTATTTTGGTGAAATTTCCGGAAGGATTGGGGCTGGGCAATAAAGCGAACTGGCTGGTGGCCGCCTTGCCGATGCGGAAGACCCTGCCGGTCGGCTTCAAGTCAGGATAAGCATCCACATCCAGCCGCACCGCCTGTCCCAGACGGATTCTTCCGATTTCCGTTTCTTTCACTCTGGCTTCGACCCAGATGGCGTCCGGGTCGTGAACCATGACCAGCCATTGTCCGGGCTGGGCATAATCTCCGGCATTGATAAATGTCCGATCGACCACTCCGTTGACCGGAGAACGCAATGTGCGGTCGGCGATTTCCTGGCGGATCTGTTCGGCCTGGGCTTTCAGGGCGGCCAGCTCGCCGTCGAGGACCGCCAGCTGATGTTCCAGTTTTTTTACTTCGTCGCGCTGGGCCAGTGACTGGGCCAGCGACGCTTCCCGGCCCGCCACGTTTTTGCTGGCCTGACGCAAGTTCGCTTCCGTCTGCGCCAGGAGGCTCTGGGCGGAATCCCAGCTTTGTCTCGACACCGCCTCTTTATTGATCAGGGTATCCGCTCTTTTGAAGTCCGCGCGGGCCAGTTTTTCTTTGGCGACAGCACCTGCCACTTCTTCTTTTGCCGCCAGCAGAGCGGCTTGCGCATTGGCAATCTGGGCGTCGCTGGTCTTCCGCACCATGTCCCGCTCGGCTGCGGTTTCGCGAATTTGTGCAGACTGGGCGGCGACGTGTCCTTCCAGAATCTTCAGCCGCCATTGGGCATCGCGTTTATCCAGCTCGATCAGAACTTGCCCTTTCGTCACGTGGTCCCCGTCGATTACCGGACGCGCCACTACCCAGCCGTCCACCCGGCTGGCCACGGTCGTCATTTCTCCTTCGACGCGCGCATCGATTTCTTCCACGTGGGTCATCCGGTGGTGCAGCCACCATCCGCCGCTTGTGCCGGCCAGCAGCGCAAGTGTGATTCCCGAATACAGTTTTCTTTTGTCTTTCAAGATATTACGCATGAGTAAAAAAAGGCGCACGAAGTTTCTGCCGATCATAATTCACTGCTCGCTGTTCCTATTTTGAGTTCTGCATTTCCGCAACACGGGTCATGGCTGCGCTGATTTTATCCATGACTCTCATCACGGTCGCAATTTCATCTTCGCTGACCTCCTGAAGGACCTGATCGCGAATGGCATTCACTATGGCTTCCACCTTCTTCGCCACAGTGCGTCCATGGGCCGTCAGACAAATGATTTTAGCCCGCCGGTCGCCGTCCGTCTGCCGTTCCACGATTCCGGCCTGTGACAGAGCGTCCAGCAGCCTTACCAGGGTCGAACTTTCAATGCTGATCATTTCGGCAAGTTCTTTCTGATTGAAAGGGCCGCGATACCGGTGGATCGCCAGCAGCGGCAGCCAGGTCGCATCGGTCAAGCCGAACGGCTGCAGCTGCTTGTCCACCAGTCCGCGCCAGCGGCGGCAGGCCGATCCCATTCGCGTTCCCATGAGCTGCCGATTGCTTAATTGGTTTTCTTCTTTCATTTTGTTCCCTCACAAAGCCAGATGAATTGTTATTCAAATAATTTACATCCAAATAATTTTTATTCAAGTTATTTTGACATGAACATTACTTCGGGGGAAATGGCCATTGCAACCCCGGGGGCTTCAAACTTTTCGCGGACGGCTTGAATTTTCCGTCCGGGAAGGCTATTTTATGGGGAACATCGGGAAGGAGTCTCCGTTTATGAAGAAGTGCATGGATTCCGACAATCTCCGGC
>CAYWZD010000209.1:0-6939 GCA_964462755.1 uncultured Victivallales bacterium
TCGCAGTTATTCGCCCGACGCCTGACGCCGATGACGGCAAACCCGTTTGCCGGGGTGCAGGGAATTTTTCCCTGCCGCGGAGCTGGAGGGCGCGGAACCCTCCTGTGCTTTGGATTTGCGGCGGCGTTTCCCCCGCTGACGGACGAGCTCCGAGAGGAGCGAGAGCCGCCGCTCACGTGAGGTTGGCTCCTGGCGGGTGGAACCGCTCCGGGCGGGGGATTTCGTGTGTTGCACGACCAGCCTTCGCGGCTGGACCGCGGCAAGGCTGAGAGCCTTGCATGACATTTCTTTCAGAAACGGAAAAAGCTCACGGATTTCATACCTTTTTTCACGGTTTCCAAACGTTATTGTCCGCTTCAGCCCTTGTATTTTCAACAGGATGCGGTTATATTACGTATTCATTTTTTAACGGAAGCAGAAGTGTGAATATGCAGGAAATCAGAAATATAGCCATCATTGCGCACGTCGACCACGGTAAGACGACGCTTGTGGACGAGATCATCAAACAGGCCAAGATTTTTCGCGACAATCAGGAAATGCACGAATGCTTCCTGGACAGCAACGACCTCGAACGCGAACGCGGGATCACCATTCTCGCCAAGAATATCAGCGTCAACTATAAAGATTCCAAGATCAATATCATCGATACCCCAGGGCACAGCGACTTCGGCGGTCAGGTGGAGCGCGTCCTGAATATGGCCGATGGCGTTCTGCTTCTGGTCGATTCGGCAGAAGGCCCTCTTCCCCAGACCCGTTTCGTTCTCGACAAGGCGCTCAAGCTCAACCTCAAGCCCGTGGTCATCATCAACAAGATCGACCGTCCCGACGCCCGCCCCGACGAGGTCCTCAACAAGGTTTTCGACCTTTTCATCGACCTCAATGCTTCCGAAGAACAGCTCGATTTCCCGATCCTTTACGCCAGCGGACGTAACGGCTGGGCCACCGAGGACCTCAAGAATGGCGCCCGCGACTCCATTCTTCCCCTGATGGACGCCATCATCAAATATATCCCCCCCGCGCCCGTCCGTGAAGGAGCCGTCCAGCTCCAGATTACGACGCTCGACTACAACGATTACGTCGGACGGATCGGCATCGGGCGCGTCCATCGCGGCACGCTCAAACTCGGCGAACCGCTGGTCATGATCAAACGTGACGGCACGAGCCGTCCCGTTCAGCTTAAACAGTTGTTCACATTCGAGGGAATCGAACGCAAAGCGGTGAACGAAATCCGCTGCGGCGACATCTGCGCCATCGTCGGTGTCGAGAACATCGACATCAGCGATACGATCACCAGCGCCCTCGAACCTGAAAAAATGCCTCCCATCGCGATTGACGAACCCACTCTTTCCATGATGTTCCGCGTCAACGACTCCCCGTTCTTCGGGAAGGAAGGAAAATATGTCGGCAGCCGTCATATCCGCGAGCGTCTGCTCAAGGAAGCCGAACGCGACGTGGCTCTCCGCGTGGAAGAGGCCGGAGGCGACGCCTTCAACGTCAGCGGACGCGGCGTTCTCCATCTCTCCATCCTCATTGAAACCATGCGCCGGGAAGGCTACGAACTGACGGTCTCCCAGCCGCACGTCATCACGAAAGTGATCGACGGCAAGATCAACGAGCCGATCGAGCTCCTCTCCATCGACGTGCCGGACGGTTCCGCCGGAAAGGTCATCGAGCTGGTCGGCGCGCGCCGCGGCGAAATGACCGGCATGGAAACGCATATTTCCCGTCAGCTGATCCAGTTCTACATCCCGACCCGCGGGCTGATCGGTCTCCGCAGCAAGATCATGACCGCCACCGCCGGCGAAGCCATCATGTCGCATCTCTTCGACCACTACGAGCCCTTCAAGGGAGAAATTCCGCAGCGTCTCAACGGCGTCCTCATCAGCATGGCCGAGGGCAAATCCATCGCCTATGCGCTCGACGCCCTCCAGCAGCGCGGAATCTTCTTCATCGATGTCGGCGTGGACTGTTACGAAGGCATGATCGTGGGCGAGCACTGCAAGGAAGGCGACCTGGAAGTCAACGTCCAGCGGACCAAGAAGCTCACCAACATGCGTGCCGCCGGGTCCGATGAGAAAATGAAGATCGCGCCTCCCCGCCAGATGAGTCTGGAGGAAGCCCTCGAATATATCGCGGACGACGAATACGTGGAGGTCACTCCCCTGAACATCCGTCTCCGCAAGAAATATCTGACTGACATGGAACGCAAAAAAATGCGCAATGCCAAAGCCGCCTCCAAGGTGGAAGGATAACGCGCCCCATCTCCCATGATCGACTTCATCGGCATCAGCAAAAGCTACGGAAAGCAGGACCTCTTCAACGAGGCCACTTTCCGTATCAATCAGGGCGAACGGGTCGGCATCGTGGGACCCAACGGCGCCGGGAAAACGACGCTTTTCCAGATTCTGTGCGGAGAACTTTCCCCGGACAAGGGGGAGGTTTCCTTCCCGAAGAAGATTCGGCTCGGACACCTCCGCCAGCAGCTCGATTTCTATGATCCCGAAGAGTCCCTCATCGACTTTGTGTGTGCCGCCGACGGCGAACTCGGCCGGATCGCCACCCAGATTCACGCGCTGGAAAGCCGTCTCCATGAAACCGAGAACAAGACGCCCCTCCTCAATGAGATCGGGCATCTCCAGAGCGCCTACGAAGCACGGGGCGGATATGAAATGAAACACCGCGCCGCCGCCGCGCTCGCCGGTCTGGGATTCAAGGAATCCGACTCCGGATGGACGATGGGTTCGTTCAGCGGCGGCTGGCAGATGCGCGCGTGCATGGCCCGGACCCTTCTGGGCGAACCGGACATCCTTCTGCTGGACGAGCCTTCCAACTATCTGGACACCCCCGCCGTCGAATGGCTCCGCAAGCGCCTCAAGAGTTTTCCCGGCACCCTGCTGCTGGTTTCGCACGACCGTTTCCTGTTGAACTCCATTACGAATGTCACTCTCGAAGTCGATGGCGGACGCGTCACCCGCTATCCGGGAAACTACAGCTATTATGTCCGGGAACGCGCGGAACGGAGGCGTCACGCCGAGGCCGCGCAGGAGAACATCGACCGCAAGAAGGATCAGCTGGAACGCAACATCAACCGCTTCCGCGCCAAGGCCACCAAGGCGGCGCAGGTCCAGTCCTGGATCAAGATGCTGGACAAGATCGAAGACGTGGAGCTTCCCGACGACATCCATTTCAAGGGGACGATCCGGATTCCGGAGCCGCCCCATTCCGGCGCGGAGACCGTCCGGCTGGAAAACATTGTCTTTTCCTACGACGGCTCCCGCAATATTCTGGAGGGGATCGACCTCTCCCTGCATCGGGGCGACAAAGTCGGGATCGTCGGCTACAACGGCATGGGCAAGACCACTCTCCTGAAAGTTCTTGCCGGAAGACTCGAGCCGGGGCATGGAACCCGGACTCTCGGGCACAAGGTGGTCACCGGCTATCAGGCGCAGGAGTTCGCCGAGCTTCTGAATCCGGAAATGAGTGCGTTCGACATCGTGAAGGAGGCCGCCGGGGGACTGGTTCCCGCGCAGCGGATTCGCGAGATTCTCGGCGCATTCGGTTTTTCCGGCGAAGGCGCGAACAAACTTTGCGCGGTTCTCAGCGGCGGTGAAAAAATCCGGCTCTGCTTCGCACGGATCTTCGTCAATCCGCCCAATTTCCTGATTCTGGACGAACCGACCACCCACCTCGACATCGCCGCTCGCGAGGCTCTTCAGCAGGCTGTCAACCATTTTGCGGGCACGGTGTGCATCGTCAGCCACGACATCGAATTCATCCGGGGCACGGCGAAGACCATCATTGAAATGCGTCCGCCCGGAATCCGGGTGCATCTCGGAAACTACGATTACTTCATGGAACGGATCGCCGCCGAACAGAACGAGACCTCCGAAGCGCAGGAAGACATTTCCGCCGCGTCCGGCGACACCCAGAAGGACCGCCGCCGGGAACGCGCCCAGAAACGTCAGGAGATGTCCAAAGACAAGCGCCGTCTGGAAGAGGAAACCGCCCGTCTGGAAAAAATCATCGAGAATTCCGAGGCGGAGAAAGCCCGTCTGATGGAGCAATGGCTTGTCCCGTCCAAGGAGTTCGATTTTGCCGCCAACCAGAAGCGTCTTTCCGAACTGGAATGCGATATCGCCTCCGCCACGGAGAAATGGGAAAAGAGCGCCGCCGAACTCGAAATCCTCATGGAACGCTACAACGCTCTGCACGATTCCTGAGTGTCCTGTCCGCCGGTTCCGGGGGAAAATCACGCCCGCCCGCGGGGAATGTTCTTACTTTTGCATAAAAAACGGGGCGGCCCGATTTGCATTCGCCGCAATTTGAGTTTATAGTTTTATCGCTGTTCTGTTGAAACCAAAGGGAGGAGTTTCCGATGAATAAAAAATTGTTCCGCAAGGGCGAGAACCACAAGACGCCGGGATGGTATCTGGATTCCGGAGAAATTGAACTTTTCCTTACCGAGGAGGGCGGCCAACAGGCACCCGTGACTTTCAAAGCGGGCAAAGGCGCGCCGATCCAGCCGTATTTCCTCAGTCCGTGGCAGGATGCGCGTCCGGACCTTTCCTCCATTCCGCTGCTCCAGAATCTCCGCGGCGATTTCTTCTGTCTGCCCTTCGGCGGAAACGGGGAGCCGGTCGAGGGCAAGAAATATCCGCCCCACGGTGAAACCAGCGCCTCCAAATGGACCATGACCGCCGCTGAAAAGAAAGGGGACGTCACCTTTTTCGAGTTTGAAATGGAGACGAAAATCCGTCCCGCGAAGGTGGTCAAACGCTTTGAAATGCGGAAGGGCCAGCCGGTTCTTTATGTCAAGCACACCGTCAGCGGAATGGATGGCAAAATGCCCTATGGACATCACTCCATCCTCCACATGCCGGAAGCAGGGGAAAAGATGTATTTCTCCGCCGGTAAATTCGATTACGGGCTGACGCCCACGAGCCGTTTCGCCGATCCGGTCAATCTGGAATATCAGTATATGGCGTCCGGCGCGGAGTTCACTTCCCTGAAGGAAGTCCCGACCCAGTTCAAGAATGAGCCGACGCACGACTATTCGGTTTATCCTTCTCCTGTGGGGTATGTCGACCTGATGGCGATGTTCAAGAAGCCCGGCAAGAAGCCCGCGTGGGCGGTTGCCTCCTATCCCGGACGCGGCTATCTTTTCTTCTCCCTGAAGAATGCCGCGGAACTGCCGTCCACCACGGTCTGGGTTTCCAACTCGGGCCGCTATGCGCCTCCGTGGAACGGAAACACCCGCTGTTTCGCGATCGAGGAGACCTGTTCGTTCTTCGCGGACGGTCTGAAAGCCTCCATCGGGAAGAACGTCCTGACGAAGAAAGGCTGGAAGACCTGCGGCGAATTCAGCAAAAAGACTCCGACTGTGATCCGTTCCATTCAGGGAGTGGCGCGGATTCCCGCCGCTTACGGCAAAACGAAGACCGTGACCTTCTCCGACGGCGCGGTCACCTTCACCGATAAAAAAGGAAATTCCGTCACCGTTCCGGTCGACTGGAAATATCTGATGGAATAAGGGATACGAAAGGGGAAACCATGCAGGAACATTTTCCGGAGTCCCTCCATTTCGTCGGCATCGGCGGAATCGGGATGAGCGGCCTGGCTCAGATGGCCCGTTCCCTCGGACACGAGGTTTCAGGGAGCGACCGTGCGGTCGATTCCCCTGAAAACGCGGAGATATTCGAGGCGTTGCGCGCCCAGGGCATCCGGCTGTATCCGCAGGATGGTTCCCGCTTCAAGGAATCCGCTCTGCCCGATGTGCTGGTATATTCCACCGCCATCGAGAGCGGCAATCCCGACTTTCAGGGCGCCGGAAGCGGACTGCCCCGTCTTCACCGTTCCGAGGCCATGGCGAAAGCGATCCGGGAACTCGACAGCAAACACACGATCGCCGTAACGGGAACCTGCGGAAAGACTTCCGTCAGCGCATGGCTGGCGGAGGCGCTGGATTTCCTCGGCGCGGAACCGGGCGTGCTGACGGGCGGCCTTGTGAACGTATTCCGCTCCCGCGGCTCCGCCGGAAATTACAGGCGCGGGAAAGGGCGGTATTTTGTGCTGGAGGCCGATGAAAGCGACAAAAGTCTGCTCAACTACTCGTCCGACAGTGGAATCGTGCTGAACATCGGGACCGATCATTATTCCCGCGAGGAATTGGCGCGGGTCTTCGGCCAGTTCCTCCAGTCGACCGCCCGACTGGCTGTTGTGGAGGAGGAGGCCTATCAGTCGATCCTGTCCCATTCCGGACCGCTTCCCGAGACTTTGACGAAAGTGCTTTTCAGCACGAAAGCCGAGGGACCCGATACGCAGGATGGTCTCCGGGTCTTCCGTCTGGAGAAATACGAGTCCGGCCGCGACGGCTCGTTCGCGGTCATCCGGAACGCGCCCCGGCGTCTCCGTCTGCCCGGTCCCGGGATTCACAACGCGGCGAATGCGCTGGCGCTGTATGCGGAACTGGTGACACTCGGTTTCGAGGCTCCGGCGGTTCTGGACGCCCTGGAATCCTTTCACGGGGTCTGGCGGCGTTTCGATCCGGCGGGGAAAAACGGCAAAGGAGTGCTCTTCTTCGACGATTACGCCCACAATGTGGAAAAGATCGTCTCCTGCATCCGGGCCGGACGCGAACTCTCTTCCGGGCGGATCATCGCGCTGTTCCAGCCGCACGGCTACGGTCCGCTCGGATTCATGTGCGCGGACTTGTTCGCGGCGCTGGAGGAGACCCTGGGGAAAGAGGATGTATTCGCCCTGATGCCCGTGTATTACGCGGGGGGGACCAGCAGTTTCAAGCCGTCCTCCGTCGAGGTGATCAAGGGATACCGGGAAACCGGACGTCACCGTTATCTGGCGCCGTTGAACCGGGACGAGGCGGCGGCGTTTGTCCGGGAAAATGCCCGGGCCGGGGATGTTGTTCTTATAATGGGCGCGCGT